>NZ_JBSFYP010000030.1:0-80764 GCF_053599835.1 Micromonospora sp. NPDC005163 | reverse complement strand
AGACGACTACTGACTCCAGCGTGACCAGCTCACATCCCCATGCCGGCTCTTCGGAGAAGTCACTTCCCGGACCCGCCGCCACCCAGGATAGAACCCCGCTCCCCGCGATGGCTTGACACAGAGGGGAGCCAGAAGCGGACGTTCCGTCAGCGACCTCCACGGCGTGCCGTCAGGGTGACGAGGACGAGGACGGCAACGCCGAACATGGCGGCTCCGACAGCCCACCACCAGAAGAATCCCGAAAAGACCGAGGCGATCAGCAGGCCCAGGCCGAGGCCGGCCAGCAGGCCGAGTCCGAACAAGGCCCGTGGGGGCAGCGCGAGGTACGGCAGGCGCCGCACCACGAGCACTTCCAGCCAGGTGCCGCCCACCGCCAGCAGTGCCGCGCCCGCCCCGTCCACCGCGGACAGTCCGTGACCCTCGCTGATCGGCACGAGGACGCGACCCTCGTCACCGGCGGGGACGAAGAGAATGAGCACGCCAGCGACGACGAGCAGAACCGTGATAGCCACCTGGGTGCGCGGCACACTCGCGACATCGTGCGACATCGCTTCAGTCTTGGTCATCCGCCGTAATCTCGACAGGAGCCGAATCGCCGAACATCGAAGCACGAAGATCAGGTTGTGCGGACGGCCGTTGACCGCCGGCCCAGAGCTCACCACGAAGGATCCGCCGTTCAGCGCGTTGCCGGCGGAATCCGGGTCTCATTCGGCGGGACCGGGAACGGTTTTCACATGGTGACGCGACGGGCCGTGCTGAACCGGCGCTGGTAGGCGGCGGGGCTGATCGACATCCTCCTGGCGAAGAGCGTGTCGAAGGCCGGTTCCGAGGAGACGGCACCCTCGACCGCGATCCGGACCCCGAGGTTCGACGTGACGTCCGCACCGGCCGGCGACAGCAGAACGATCCGGTAGTCGGCGCCGAACCGGTTCGCCTCCTTGAACACCTGCGCGGGACCGGCGACGTCCAGCAACGTCACTCCGTCGTAGATGAGGATCGCGACGCGATGGGGGCCAGCGTTCACCGCTCCGGTCCCTTGGTACCCGGATCCGCGGGGTCAGCGATCCGTTCCCGCGGCACTGGCCTCCGTCCGGTCGGCGGAACAGAAGGCCCGGGCACCGTCTATTGGTAGCACGCTCCTACCGGAGATGACGGGGATCCACGTGGGCGGGGTAACTCACGTCACGACTCTTGCCGGTAAACAAACTCCGAAGGAATCTCGTCCCGCAACCGATGCCCGGTTGACCCATGCTCCCAACCCGGCATTCCGGTCCGGATATGAGTGGTTCCTGGCCGGACGAGGGCGGCGGCGTACGACGATCGGTGGGCAGCATGGAGGTCAGACACACGGTCCGCACACATTTCGCGGAAGGTCCTAGATCATGTCAGAGGTCATCGCGGGGTTGGGGATTCCTGAGACAGCGGCGGTCGCCGAAGCGACCAGGCGTATCCAGGAGACGACCAGCCCTCTCATCTACCACCACTCCCGACGGGTCTTCCTTTTCGGCCTGATTCACGCTGACCGGCTCGGCGTGAAGCCGGACCCGGAACTGCTCTATCTCGCGGCCATGTTCCACGACACCGGCCTGCTGACTCCCTTTTCCGACGTCGAGCAGCGCTTCGAAGTCGACGGCGCCGACCACGCGCGCACGTTCCTCCTGGACCGGGGTTTCTCGACGGCCGCGGCCGAGACCGTGTGGACGGCGATCGCGCTGCACACCACGCCGGGCATCCCCGACCGGATGGCCCCGGAAATCGCGACCACGTACCTCGGTGTCCTGACCGACGTGCTCGGCCTGGGCTTGGACGGACTGGAACACGATCAGCTGGGCGAAATCCTCGCCGTCCATCCGCGAGGGGACTTCAAGAACGAGTTTCTGCGAGCCTACGTCGACGGCCTGAAGAACCGCCCCGAAACCACGAACGGCACCGTGAACTCCGACGTGCTCGAACACTTCATCCCCGGCTTCCAGCGCGTGACGACGGTCGAGCGAATCGTCGGATCGCCCTGGCCGAGCTGATTGGACACCGGCTCACCAGCGCACCGACGACGCACCGACGACGGGCGATCAGCAAGCCGAGCCGCCCACAACCACTCCATACCGACGAACCTTCCTGGAAAGGAATCGAGCATGCGAGCGATCACCGTGAGAGACCGTGACGCGGGTGTCGGCGGCCTCACCCTGACCGACATGCCCTACCCGCACGCTGCGGAGAACGACGTCATCGTGCGCGTGCACGCCGCAGGCTTCACACCCGGAGAGCTCGACTGGCCTGCAACGTGGTCCGATCGGGCCGGTCGGGACCGGACACCCACCATCCCCGGGCACGAACTGTCCGGAGTCGTGGTCGAGCTCGGCTACGGAACCACCGGCCTCACCGTGGGCCAGCGGGTGTTCGGACTGACCGACTGGGCCCGCAACGGATCCCTGGCCGAATACACCGCGGTGGAGGCTCGCAACCTCGCTCCCCTCGCGGCCGACATCGACCACACCGTGGCCGCCGCGCTGCCCATTTCCGGACTGACCGCATGGCAGGGACTGTTCGACCACGCCCATCTCACGACCGGCCAGACCGTCCTCATTCACGGCGCCGCGGGCGGCGTGGGCTCGATCGCCGTTCAACTCGCGCGGGAGGTGGGCGCCCGCGTGATCGGCACCGGCAGAGCCGACGACCGTGACGTCGCGCTCGGCCTCGGCGCGCAGACCTTCCTCGACCTGGACGCCGACGATCTGCGGCGCGTCGGCGAGGTGGACGTGGTGTTCGACGTCATCGGCGGCGACATCCTCGTGCGATCGACCGAGCTGGTGCGCCCAGGCGGCACCGTCGTCACGATCGCCGTGCCACCCACCGTGCAGCCCAAGGACGGGCGAGCCATCTTCTTCGTCGTCGAACCGGATCGCGCCCGGCTGACCGACCTCGCCCAACGCCTCCGTACCGGACGGCTCAACCCCATCGTCGGCGCCGTGCGACCGCTCTCCGAAACGGCGTCCGTGTTCGCCCGCCACCGCCGCATGCCCGGCAAGACGATCATTCAGGTCGCGGACGAGTGACTACGCTCCGGCGGGTCCTCGAACCGACGCCTCGAAAAGCTCACCGGCCGCGAACACTCCGTGCTGTCAGGCGCTGCTTCGCACGAAGGTCTCCTCGCCCCATGATCCGTCGTCAGCGTCCAGCCGGATGATCAGCCGGTCGCTGGCGCAGCGGTACGACCCCTCCGAATCCGCCATCACCGAGCTGATGTCCAGCTCTCTGGCGCCGACCCGTACCACGTTGACGTCACCTGCCGTCACGCCGTCCCGCTGCCGGTACCGGACGTTTTCGGCCGTCCACCGATACGTCTGTATGCCCCGCCGGACGTTGCGCACGGTGTGGCCGTTGAGGGAGCCCTCGGCGACGGCCAGGTCGAACAGGTCCGTAGCGGTGCCGTCCGTCCGGTAGGCGCTGGCGAAGCCGGTCTCTGGACCGCTGGTGAGGTCCACGCTGGCGTCCTGCCGCAGCCCGGCCATCGTGCCCAGCGGTGAGTCGGCGGGGACCGGCAGGTGGTAGTGACCGGAGGCGAGCCGCCACACCCCGACGAGGCAGCCATCCTGTCCGGTCGCTGCCGCCCGCCCAGGATTCCGGTGTACGGCGGCAGCGGCGGCGGAGGCGCCGAGCAGCGTCAGGACGGCGGCCCCGGAGATCAGCCACCGGCGGTGTCGGGCGCGCCCGACCATGGACAGCGCCGCCCCCACCGCGGCGCCGAGCGCTGCCGCGACGGTCGCGAACACCGGCGCGACGAGCAGGGCGTGACTGATCGCCCGCACCACGAGGACCTGCTCGGGAGGGCGGACGCAGCCGGCCCCCGCCAGCGCCGCCGTGACGGCCACCAGCACCGGTAGCAGAAGCAGCCCCGCCGCGCCGGCGGCGAGTAGCGCGTGCCACACCGACAGCCGCCGATTGGCCACCGCCGCCACCGCGACCGTCGCCTCGACCAGCGTGACCGGCAGCAGCGTGTGGCCGTCGACCAGACTCCGCAGCGCCGCCGGCCCGAGCCCCGGGTCCCGGGCCCCGACCGCGATGCCGACCACCACCAGAGGCAGCGCCGCCGCGCCGACGGCCCCCGCGACGATGCCGAGCCGCAACGCCCGCCGGGTCGCGTGCCGGTCGGCCAGGACAGGATGCAGCGCGGCGGCCAGTGGCAGCGCGAGCAGGTACGGGGCGTGGTCGGCCAGCACGCGCACGTACCAGCCGAGGGTGTCCACCAGGGTGAGTACCGTGACGTGTTCGGGGTGACCCTCGCGTGCGGCGAGCACCCGGAGCATGCTCACCTCGGCGTCCACCGACCACGCGTCCAGAACCAGGATCGACGCCACGAACGCGGCGATGAGCACGGCCGTGGCCGTGGCGGCGCCGGCCCACGCCAGACGGGTACGGCCCGCGTCGGTCACCGGGAGCCGCCGCAGGTGCGCCCGAGCGCCGAGGGCCACCCAGCGGCCGAGCAGGACGCCACCGGCGATCCCGAGCACGGCCCACGCCAGCTCGACCCACCAGGCCGGCCGGTCGCCGGCGTACCCCGCCGACCAGGCCAGCCGGCGGCCCACGAGCAGCCCGGCGGCCAGTGCGGCGCCGAACAGACCGCCCCCGGCCGCCGTGCCGCCACCGTGCCGCACCCACCAGGCCGACCGCCACAGCGCGCCGGTGGTGACCAGGGCCAGCGGCACGCCGAGCAGCAGCCCCACCAGGAACGCGCCACCGGTGAGCGGATCAGAACCGCCGAGGGTGCGTGGCAGTTGCGACATCAGGTCCGCCGGCGGTGGCGCGGCAATCCCGGCGGCCAGGCCGGCGCCCAACGCCTCGACAGGGCGGGCAGAGACCCGACGCACCGGTCGGTCCAGTTCATCGGCGCGCGCCCGGGCCAGCGGCTGGAACCGGAACATGGCGGCGAGGCGGGACCAGCGTCCGTCGCGGACGGGTTTGGTCGCGAGCAACGCCCGGATGGTCGCCGCGTCGGCCCCGGTCAGCCGGGCGTCCGCGGCGAACTCCCGGGCCCGCAGCACGGACCAGGCCGAGACCTGCACCACCAGCGCGAACGCCGCCAACCGCCAGGAGTCACCAAGCAGGTGCGTGGCGGGCACGGCGCCCGCGTAGTTGACCGCGACGGGCACGAGCACGGCCAGCGGGAAGGCCCAGGCCAGCGCGATGGTCAGCCGGGTCAGGGTCACGTCCGCGTTGCGCAGGTGGGCCAGTTCGTGCAATACGACCGCCCGGAACACGCCCGGGGCCACCCGGTGGGCGTGCACGAGTCCCAGGTCGAGCCGGACGTAGCGGACGGGGAACGCGCCGAAGGTGTTGCCGCTGACCCGTGCGGAACGCGACACCACGAACGTCGGCGCGCGGCGCAGCCCCGCCTCGCGTACCAGATCGGACAGGTCCGCCCGCAGCGCTTCCGTGCCCGGCATCCGGTCCAGGCGGCGCAGGTCGCGCAGCCGGCGTTCGCACCACGGCGCAGCCAGGTAGATCGCGGCTGTCACCACCGCCAGCACGGCCATCCCGACGAGCATCTGACGGACCGCGTCGGCGTGCAGCGTGCCGAGACAGTTTCGCACCGCCGCCGCCGACTCCTCGTTGACCGTGCCGGCCCGCACGTCGATCGGCGCCGGCAGCCCGCGCAGTCCGTCGATGCACTCGGCCCGCTGGCGGGTGAGCGCCGCGTCGATGAGCACCGCCTGCCAACCGAACACGCTCGTACCGACGACCGCGGTCACCACGGCGACGAACCGGCCGAGGGCCGGTGACGGCAGCGGAGGGGTCACCCCGGCCAGGGCGGGGCCGGCTGTCGTGTCACTCACCGTCGATGTTCCCGCCGTCCACCCCGAACCGGGCGACGAACGCCTCGCGCACCGCGTCGCGCAGCACCGCGACCTGGTCCTCGGTGAGCGCCCAGCGCGGGTCGCGCGCTGCGGCCGTGACCGCCTCCTCGATACGCAGCACCTGACCGGGGCGCAGCCGCACCGTCCGCGGCGGCGCCTCGCCCGGGCGGCTGGCACGCCACCGCCGGCCGAGCCGGCCCAACCCTCCGCGCGCCGCGTCCGTGGCCTGCGCCTGCACCGCGTCGCGCAACCCGGCGAGCGCGACGCCGGTCAGCACCATCACGTACGGCAGCAGCGGCTCAACGACCTCCGGGAAGCCCCCGCCGCCCCCCACCCGCAGAAGATCGCGCGGATCGTCCCGCCACCGCGACGGCCGACGCTGGTACGCCGGTTGCAGAAACACCAGCAGCGGCTCCTCCTGCGGAGCCACCGCCCGGATGGCCAGCCGGACGAGATCCTCCTCGACGCCGCCGCCGGCGGCCTGCCTGGTCGGGCTCATTGCGATCGTGTCTCCGGGCAGGTGGGTCGGGGCGCGGTGCGACGATCACGTTAGGGCCGGGCGCCCCATCAGCGCGATCAGCAATCAGATAGTCACGGTTGGTGAGATGAATGGTTCACCGCCCTCGGACCTCTGGTCAGTTCGGGTAGCCATCGGGGTTTTCGTCCCGATTCATCGACCTGTCGATGGTGTTGATGAAACGATAGGACGCGTGGGAGCTGCGAAAACTGCGATGCCTGCTATCTCGCCACTGGCTGGCGAGCCGATCAAGCGTGCCGATGCCGAGCGGCTCGCGGGGGTGCTGAAGGCATTCGCCGATCCAGCCCGGCTGCGACTGCTCAGTCTGATCCAGTCCGCGCCGGAGGGCGAGGCGTCCGTGAGTGACCTCACCGCGCCGCTGGGGCTCTCCCAGCCGACCGTGAGTCATCACCTCAGGATCCTCACCGAGGCCGGCCTGCTCGAGCGCGAGAAGCGCGGCGTCTGGGCGTACTACCGCCTGGTGCCGTCCGCGATCGCGACGATCGCCGACCTGCTGACGCCCCCTCGCAAGCGGGCGACGAAGAAGGCCGCCCGCTGAGCGGCAGCGTCGGAGACCACGCCGTCGTCGAGAGTCGGCGGTGTCGCGGCTCGCCGGTCAGCTCGGTGTTCGTCTGCCCGTCCGGTACGACCAGATGGCGGCGGGGCCGCCGCCGTCCTTGGACGGCAGCGGCCCCGGGTGGTACGGCCCGACGTCAGCGCCGGTCGGTCGTTCCGTTCCGTGCGGCGTCGACGGACACCTGGTCGAAGGCCGGTGCGCCGTCGACCGCGTCGGCGGCGACGGCCGCCGACGTGGCGCTGTCCGGCAGGTCCAGGCTGGTCCGCAGGGTGACCGGCTTGAGCAGGAGCGCGGCGATGACGCCGACCACCGCGATGGCGGCGGAGATGAGGAAGATGTGTCCTGTGGCGTCGCCGTACGCGGCCCGGACGATGTGCTGGATCCCCTCAGGCAGAGCGGTGATGTTGAGATTGCTGCTGCCACCGGCGCTGTCGGAGGCGGGGATCCCGGCGGCGGTGAGGTCGCGGGTGATCTGGTCGGTGACCCGGTGGGCGAGGACGGCGCCGAGCACCGAGACGCCGATGGTGCCGCCAAGCGACCGGAAGAAGGCGACGCTGGAGCTCGCCGCGCCGATGTCCTTGAGGGAAACCGTGTTCTGGACGGCGAGAACCAGGTTCTGCATGGTCATGCCGACGCCGGTGCCGACGATGAACATGGCGGCGCCGACCAGGACGAGCGACGTCTCGTGGTCGATGGTGCCGAGCAGCGCGAACCCGGCGACCAGAATGATCGAACCGGCGACGATGTACGGCTTGATCCTCCCGGTCTTGGTGATCAACCGGCCGGCGATGATCGAGGAGCCTAGGACCCCCGCCATCATCGGGATGGTGAGCAGGCCTGCCTCGGTCGGGCTGTAGCCGCGGCCGATCTGGAAGTACTGGCCGAGGAAGACGGCGCCGCCGAACATGGCCATGCCGACCGCGAGGCTGCCGAGGATGGCCAGCGCGGTGGTGTGCTGGCGCACGATACTGAGCGGGACGACCGGCTCGGCCGCCCGCGACTCGACCCAGACCGCCAGGGCGAGCAGGATGAGCGCGCCGCCGACCATGGCCACGGTCTGCCAGGAGAACCAGGCGAACGAACCGTCGACGAAGGAGATCCAGATCAGCAGCACGCTGACGCCGGCGGCGATCAGGCTGGCACCCAGATAGTCAATCTTGACGTTCTCCCGCCGCAGGGTGGGCAGGTGCAGGGTGGCCTGGAGCAGGATCAGCGCGATGATGGCGACGGGCACGCCGACGAAGAAGCACCAGCGCCAGCCGAGCCAGGACGTGTCGACGATGAGGCCGCCGAGCAGTGGGCCGCCGACCGTCGCGACCGCCATGACGCCGCCGAGGTAGCCGTTGTAGCGCCCCCGCTCGCGCGGCGGGATCATGGCGGCGATCGCCACCTGGACGAGGGCCTGCAGACCGCCGACCCCGATGCCCTGGAACGCGCGGGCGGCGATGAGCTGGCCGGCGCTCTGCGAGAAGCCCGCAACGACGGAGCCGAGCAGGAAGACCACGATGGCGACCTGGATGAGGATCTTCTTGTTGAACAGGTCGGCCAGCTTGCCCCAGATCGGGGTGGTCGCGGTCGCGGTGAGCAGGGTCGCGGTGACCACCCAGGTGTACTGGTTCTGCGAGCCGTTCAGCGCTCCGATGATCTTCGGTAGAGCGGTCGAGACGACGGTGCTGCTCAACATCGCGACGAACAGCACCAACAGCAGGCCGCTGAGCGCCTCGAGCGTCCGCCGATGGGTCATCGGCTCAGCGCCGGTCATGGTGGTGGGTGCGCTCATCGCGCGGCCTCCAGCTTGTCGTGGTTTGCGAGTGCGACCTCGATGTCGCGGGTGAACCGGTCGAGTGCGGCGCTCAGCGCCTCCACCTCGCCGGGAGTCCAGTCGGCGAGTGCCCGCTCGAGCAGCTCGCCGTACCAGCTGTGGGTGTCGGCCAGGGCGATCCGGCCGGCGGGGGTGATCGCCAGGAGGCTCGCCCGTTTGTCGGTCGGATCGGGCCGCCGTTCGATCAGGTCGTGCGCGACGAGCGCGGCGACGGAGCGGCTGACCGTCGACGGGTCGAGCCGGGTGCGCTGAGCCAGTTCATGGGCGTGGCAACCGCTGGACAGCTGGTCGATATGCAGGAGAATGCCGACCAGACCCAGTGGAACGGCCGGCCGCTCGTCAGCCCGACGCTGCCTCAGCAACCGGACAGTCCGTACCAGGCCGTGCAGTCGAAGGCCGAACTCACGAACGGCGTTGTCCACGTCTGCTCCCACCCCCGGTTGTTGGTTGCCTCAAGCAAGCATCTACCGATCTTGCACAACAGGCAAGTTTGCCCATTGAGAAGCGCGTCACCCCACGTACGCTGAGGGCGATGGACGAGACCACCGGGCTACGGGAGCGCAAGAAGGCGGCCACCCGCCTCGCCCTGCACGAGGCCGCCCTGCGCCTCGCCGCCGAACAGGGGCCCGACGCCGTGACCATCGAGGCGATCGCCGACGCGGCGAACGTCTCCCGGCGGACGTTCTCCAACTACTTCTCCAACAAGGAAGAGGCCCTCTTCCACGGCGACACCACGCGCCTGCACAGGCTGTTGCAGCTGATCCGCGAGCGGCCCGCCAGCGAGCCGCCGTGGACAGCACTGAGCCGGGCGGCCGAACGCTTCGCCCAGGAGGCGTTCGGCGATCGCGACCACGCATGGCTGACCCGACGCCGGCAGCTGCGCGGGCACCCTGGCCTGGCCGCACAGCAGGTCGCGGCGTACACCGCGATCGAACGCGAGCTGGCCGGCGACCTCGCACACCGGCTCACCGGCGCCGACGTGGCACTGCGTTCCCGCCTCCTGGCCGCGACCTTCCTGGCCATCCTGCGCGTCGCCATCCAGCACTGGATCAACAACCCGGGCGGCCAACTGCAGCGGACCATCCGGACCGCGCTCGCCGAAGCCACTCCCCCGACAGGTCACCGGACGATCACGGGCGACTAAGGCGCGTTTCAGACGAACGCCCGACCGGCGGCAGGCCCGGAGGGGTCCTGGGGATCCGGGTACGCCACCGAGGCGGCCACGGCGGCCCTGCGGTTCGGCTCCGTCGACCGCGGCCTGGACCGCATCATCAGCATTCGCCACGTCGAGAACGTCAGGTCGGCACGGGTGATGGAGAAGCTGGGACTCACGCGCGCGGGTAGCGGTGGCCAGGGTCACCTCACCAACCGTTCGCAGAAACGGACGATGACCGTCCGCCTGGGATAGCGTGCTGGATGCGGACGGCACTCGTCCGCTCCGGGATGAGCCCGATGGAGAACGAGACCTCGCACGGCGGCGCCGGCGGCTCGTGGGCTCGCCTCTCGAATCACCCAGGCCCACAACAGAGATGAGGACTCATCGTGTCCATGCGTTTCACCGACAAGGTCATTTTGGTCACCGGTGCCACCTCCGGCATGGGGCGGGCCGTCGTCGAGCGGGTCGCCGCCGAGGGAGCGAAGGTCGTCCTGGCCGCGCGCGGCAAGGATGCGGGTGAAGCATTCGTGGCCGAGCTGCGCTCCGCCGGGCGGGATGCGCTCTTCGTGCCGACCGATGTGACGGTCGGAGCCGAGGTGGCGGACCTGGTTGGCCGGGCGGTCGACCAGTACGGCCGGCTCGACGGCGCCTTCAACAACGTCGGCGCGGCCATCGCGCACGGTCCGGTCACCGGAATCGACGACGACGCATGGGGCGCCGAGATGGCGCTCAACCTCAACAGCGCCTTCTTCGGCCTGAAGTACCAGATTCCCGCGCTGCAGGCGTCCGGCGGCGGGTCGATCCTGAACAACGCCTCCAACCTCGCGGTCACGGGCGCGGCCGGGATGGCCGCCGCGTGAGGGCAGGCATGACGGGACAGGCGGCTGGATGCGCGCCGGGAGGGAGTCCGGTGCCTCGGCATCGAGTACGTGCCGTCCCGGCGTACGCCATCGGCACGGAACCGCCGGCATCGCGGATGCCGCC
The DNA here is from genome assembly GCF_053599835.1 of Micromonospora sp. NPDC005163. Lineage (NCBI taxonomy): Bacteria > Bacillati > Actinomycetota > Actinomycetes > Micromonosporales > Micromonosporaceae > Micromonospora > Micromonospora sp. NPDC005163. The sequence goes on along the minus strand of NZ_JBSFYP010000030.1, from coordinate 69,856 downwards.
GCTGGGTCAGCTCCCGGCTCTCGTGCGGGCCGGGAGCTGACGCCTTCGTCGGCGGCGATCGTCCGATTAATGGCATTCTTTCCCGCATGGCCGACCGGATCGATCTGCCGCTTGCCGATGCCGAACTGGCCGCCTTCATCGAGGCCGGTCGGCGGAACCCCGGCCCTCCTGCCAGAGCTGTGGGAGCGGCGCATCTACGGCGCGCGCAATGGCTCCGTGTCGAAGCCCGACCCCCAGGCCCGGAGATCGCCTGGGTTGAGGACCTGACGGTCGGTGCGACCGATGTGCGAACCCGCCTCTACCGGCCATCGGCGGCGACTCGGCCACTGGTGGTGTTCCTCCACGGCGGGATGTGGACGATCGGTGATCTTGAGTCGCACGACCGGGCGTGTCGCCGCCTGGCGCTCAAGACCGGAACGGCGGTACTGAGCGTGGACTTCCGTCGAGCGCCGGAGCACCCGTGGCCGGCGGCCGTCGATGACTGCGCTGATGTGCTCCGATGGGCCTCGAGCAGCGGGGGTTCGAGCGCTGGCATCGGTGGCCCGACAGTCGTCATGGGCGACAGCTCGGGCGGGAACCTCGCCGCGCTCGCCTGCCTGCGCCTGCGCGATGAAGGCGGACCACTGCCCGCCGCCCAGATCCTGCTGTATCCCAACACCGATCTGACGCTCTCCTATCCGAGTGTGCGGACGTACGCCACGGGTTGGGGCCTGAACGCCGACGACGTCGCGTGGGGGGCTGAGCAGTGGGTCCCGGACCCCTCTCAGCGCGCCGACCCCGACGTCAGTCCGGTGTTCACCGCCGACCTTCGTGGGCTGCCGCCCGCCGTTGTCGTCACCACGGAGCACGATCCGCTTCGAGATGAGGGCGACGCCTACGCGGCTCGGCTGGCCGCCGCCGACGTTCCGGTCACCCATCGCTGCGAGCCGGCGATGGTGCACGCATTCCTCACCCTCGATACCGTCTCACCCGCCGCGGCGGCGGCCGGAGACCGGGTCTTCGCCGACGTCGCCGATCTGGTCGACCGCCTCTGGTGATGTCGCATCCGGCGGGCCTTGAGACGCTCCACCGAGATGTCGGCGTTCGACCCGGGCTCCCGGCCCCTGCGGCTACAGCCTCCCCCGGATCCCGGAGGTAACCGCACCGACCGGGCTGGCCTGCGTCGCGGCCGGGATACTGGCCGCTGTGACGATCAAGGCGCTGATCCTCGACTTCGACGGCCTGCTGATGGATACGGAGACCACGCTGCTGGAAAGTTGGCGGTGTGAGTGGCGTCGGCACGGTTTGCAGCTCGACCCGGCAGGCTTCTTCGCCGATCATGGTGGCGACGCGAACGAGACGCGTTACGCCGCGCTCGAAGCGGCGGTCGGGCTGACCTACGACCGCGCGTCCAGCCACGCGCTGCGGATGGCGCACCGCGCAGAACTGAACTCGGCGCTGGAGCCGGCGCCCGGCATGGTCGGATGGCTGGACCGGGCCGCAGAGCTGGGGCTGCGGCTCGCCGTGGCGAGCAGTTCCCCGATCACTCATGTGGGCCCCATGCTGGAAAACGCGGGGCTGCTGGCGCGGTTCGAGGTGGTGGCAACCGGCGAGGAGGTGCCAGCGCACAAGCCGGACCCCGCCGTCTATCTGCTGGCGCTGGATCGGCTCGGGCTGCCCGCGGATGAGGCGGTCGCCTTCGAGGACACCGCGCACGGCGTGGCCGCGGCACATGCCGCTGGGCTTCGTTGTGTCGCGGTGCCGAACCCACACGCGGACCACGCCCGCTTCACGGCCGCGGACCTCCTGCTGCACAGCGCCGCGGACCTGTCCCTGGACGCGCTCCTGGTCAGACTCGCGCGGTGCGCGAGCCGCCGTCCCCCAACAGCGTGAGTCGGCCCGCACCAGGGGAATTCGCAGATGCCTCGCTGGTCGCGGTCGCACCGCTTCCGCCAGGACCGCGGCCGTTCATTGGCCGTTGTCCAGCCTGATCACCTTCGCCACCTCGCTCAGATCGTTGTCCAGCTGGTGATCGCGTCGGGGCAGCCGATGCAGCTGCGCCTGCGGGATGACGCGCGCGTACAGGTCGGCATGCGACGGTGGAGCAGTGTCGTCCTGGAGCCCATGGAACACATGTACCGGCACGCCTTGCTGCAGCCTCGCGCCGAGGTTGTGCGGCAGCTCGAACTCGTCGCCGGGCCAGCCGCCCGCACCGACGAACGGAGCGGCGATCAGCACGATCGCCCTGAGCTTCCGCTCCGGTGGCCGCTCGGCGAGCGCGTTGATGAGGATCGTCCCGCCCACCGAATGGCCCGCGACGACCGCCCCGCCGTCCAAGGCCGCGATCTCCCGCCGGATGGCCGCGCTCCAGGTGGCGTACCTCGGGTCGTCCTCGTCGGGCATGCGCGGGTAGCGGACCTCGTACCCGTCCCCGAGCTCCCGCCTCAGGCTGTCGACCAGCTCGTTGTCCCATTCGTCGTGCGTGCCGGCGCCGCCGCCCTGGATGAACAAGATCTGCCCGGTCCCCGCCATGACGATCGTCTCCCACACATCCTGCTGTCCGTGCTCGGCGTTGACCACTACTGAGGGTCGACGCGTGCGGCATCCGAGATGGTTCTGCGGCCGGAGTGGGGCATCGCCTGCGGGCAGACCAGCGACCGGCCTCGCGGAGGTGGAGAACTCGCCGCGCCACCGCTTGCCGGGAAGGGTGTCATCCCACAGCGGCAAGTGTTCCCACTTGAACGTATATCGCACTGCGGGGCTTGCCGCAAGACCCCGGTCCTGCCGCAGAATCGTCGGCCGGAGCCGAGAACGGACGAGGAAATGGGGCACGACGTGGGTCTGGCGTTGTCGATGCAGAGGACGGCTGCCTCGGAGGTATCGGGATGATCGAGCAGTACGTGTTGGGCTTCCAGGAGGTCGACGAGACGCAGGTCGCGATCGTCGGCGGCAAGGGCGCGCACCTGGGAGCGTTGTCGCGGATCGACGGCATTCGCGTACCGGCCGGCTTCTGCGTGACGACGGACGCCTTCCGGCGGATCATGGCCGAGGCGCCGTCGATCGACGATCGGCTCGACCGGTTGTCGCGTCTGGACCCGGACGACCGGGCGGCGGTCCGCGAGCTCAGCGCGGAGATCCGCCGGGCCATCGAGGGGGTCGTCCTCCCCGATGACGTGGCGGGGGCGATCACCCGGGCTCTCACTCAGCTCGGTGAGCGAGCTGCCTACGCCGTCCGGTCCAGCGCGACGGCCGAGGACCTGCCGACGGCCTCCTTCGCTGGCCAGCAGGACACGTACCTGAACGTCATGGGGCTGGCGGCGATCCTTCAGCAGGTCAGCCGGTGCTGGGCCTCGCTCTTCACCGAGCGGGCCGTGACCTACCGTCAGCGCAACGGCATCGACCACCACGGCGTCCACATGGCTGTTGTCGTGCAGAGAATGGCCTTCCCGCAGGCGGCCGGCGTCCTGTTCACGGCCGACCCCGTCACGTCCAACCGGAAGGTCGCCTCCGTGGAGGCCAGCTTCGGCCTCGGCGAGGCTCTGGTCTCCGGGCTGGTGAACGCGGACGCCTTCCAGGTGCGGGACGGGAAGATCATCGACAGGGCGATCGCCACCAAGCGGCTGGCCATCCACGCCCTGCCGACCGGCGGGACGACGGAGCAGGTGATCGACCCGCAGCGGCAGGAGCAGCCGGCGCTGACGGACGCACAGGTCGTGCGGCTCGTGCAGCTCGGGCGACGGATCGAGGCGCACTTCGGCCATCCCCAGGACATCGAGTGGTGCCTGGTCGACGATGACTTCCAGATCGTCCAGAGCCGGCCGATCACCACGCTGTTCCCCGTCCCGGAGACCGGCGACGGAGAGAACCACGTCTACCTCTCCGTTGGTCATCAGCAGATGATGACCGACCCCATGAAGCCGCTGGGTGTCTCCATGTGGCAGCTGACGGCCATGGCGCCGATGCAGGAGGTCGGCGGGAGGCTGTTCGTCGACGTCACCCGGCGCCTGGCCTCGCCCGCGAGCCGCGCCGGTTTCCTGGAGATGGCGGGCAGGGACGATCCGCTGACCAGGGACGCGCTGGAGACCGTCCTCGACCGCCACGACTTCGTCCCGGCGCTCCCGGACGGCGGCCCCGGCGGGCCGCCGGTCGGCGGCGCGCCCGCGCCGATCGAGACCGACCCGGCCATCGTCACCGAGCTGATCGAACGCAGCCAGGTGTCCATCGCCGCCCTGCGGAGCAACATCCGGGCGAAGACCGGACCGGCGCTGTTCGACTTCCTGTTGGAGGCCCTCCAGGAGCAGAAGCGGGTCCTCAGTGATCCATTGAGCATGCAGGCGATCATGGCCGGGCTGCAGGGCACCTGGTGGCTCAACGACCGGCTGTGGGAATGGCTGGGCGAGAGGAACGCGGCCGACACCCTGACCCTGTCCGCCCCCGGCAACGTCACGTCGGAGATGGGGCTGGCGCTGCTCGACGTCGCGGACGTGATCCGCCCACACCCGGAGGTGGTGGCGTTCCTGAAGGGTGTCGAGGACGAAGGCTTCCTGAACGAGCTGCCGAAGCTCGCGGGCGGAACCGAAGCGCGTGACGCCATCGAGGCCTACCTTGAGCGGTACGGCATGCGCTGCGTCGGCGAGATCGACATCACGAGGCCGCGTTGGCGCGAACGCCCCACCACGCTCGTGCCCGTCCTCCTAGACAACATCCGGAACTTCGAGCCGGGCGCCGCCAGGCGACGCTTCGAGCAGGGACGCCAGGAGGCGGAGAAGAAGACGCAGGAGGTGCTCGGACGCCTCCGGGCACTGCCGGACGGGGAGCGCAAGGCCGACGAGACCAAGCGGATGATCGACCGGGTCCGGACCTTCATCGGCTACCGGGAGTACCCGAAGTACGCCATCATCAGCCGCTACCTCGTCTACAAGCAGGCCCTGCTGGAAGAGGCCGAGCGCCTCGTGCGGGCCAATGTGCTCCGTGCGAGGGAGGACCTCTTCTACCTCACGTTCCAGGAACTTCACGACGTCGTACGCACGAACCAGGCGGATGATCAGCTCATCCACCGGCGGAAGGAGGCGTTCAGGTCGTACCAGGCGCTCACGACGCCCCGGGTGCTCACGTCCGAGGGTGAGGGAATCAGCGGGGCGTACCGGCGCGAGGACGTGCCGACCGGCGCGCTGGTGGGCCTCCCGGTCTCCGGCGGGATCGTCGAGGGGCGGGCTCGCGTCATCCTGGACCTGGCCGAGGCCGCTCTCGAACCAGGCGACATCCTGGTCACCGCCTACACCGACCCGAGCTGGTCGCCCCTGTTCGTCGCAATCGAGGGGTTGGTGACGGAGGTGGGCGGCCTCATGACCCACGGGGCGGTGATCGCCCGCGAGTACGGCCTGCCCGCCGTCGTCGGTGTGGCGAATGCGACCAGGCTGATCCGGGACGGGCAGCGGATCCGCGTGCACGGCACCGACGGGTACGTCGAGATCCTGCCGTGACGGACCACAGACCAAAGGAGATCCCACCAGCCCTGGTCGAGGTGACCGGCGGGAAGCTCTTACTCGTTCAGTGCTTGCGGCCTACCCCGCCGAAGGCGTCGATGTCGGCGGGCGTGTCGACCGCGTCGTCGGGTCGCCACTTCGGGCACGGCACGACGCCCGGCTCCACGAGGTCCAGGCCCTCGAAGAACCCGGCGATCTGGTTGGACGAGCGCAGCGTGTACGGCGTCGCCCCGGTGTCGTTGTAGTCGTCCTGCGCCTGCTGCATCTCGGGGCTGATCAGGCTGGTGCCGTCGTTGAGTGAGAGGTAACTGCCGGCCGGCAGGGCCGCCAGCAGGTGCCGCGTGACCGACCGGGCCGTTTCGTAGTCGGGCACGTGGCCCATGACGCCGCTGAGGATGAGGCCGATCGGCTGCTGGAAGTCGAGCGTCTTGCCGGCCTCGGCGATGACCGCGGCGGAATCGCGCAGGTCGGCGTCGATGTAGGCGGTCCTGCCCTCGGCCGTGCTGACCAGCAGCGCACGGGCGTGCACCAGCACCAGCGGGTCGCTGTCGACGTAGACGATCCGCGCGTCCGGCACGATCCGCTGGGCCACCTCATGGGTGTTGTTGGCCGTCGGCAGCCCCGTGCCGACGTCGAGGAACTGGCGGATGCCCGCCTCACCGGCGAGGAACGCGATCGAGCGAACCAGGAACTGTCGGGAGGCACGGGCAACATCAACGACGCCGGGAAAGACCTGCCGGTACTGGTCGCCAGCCGCGCGGTCGACCTCGAAGTTGTCCTTGCCGCCAAGCCAGTAGTTCCAGATCCGCGCCGAATGCGGCACCGACGTGTCGATCCTCTGCTGCACGTCGACCTCGCCAACCTCGGGCCGGTCGGTCGCCTGCGAGTCCATGGTCACGACGAACCCCTCATCTCGACTGCGTACGCGAATCGGCTCTATCGGGGAAGTAGCCGCCCGCAATCGTGCCACGGTATAGAAGGCAGGCGATCCGCGCCACCACCCGACCGTTTCCCAGCCCCTCACTCGGCTTCACGCGAAACGCCTGCCGCCTGCGGTTGGCGACCGGCCGCTGCCAGGTCGAGGTCGGGCACCGGAGCGGAATCGGGGCGGCGGGGCAGCAGCAGCGGGCTGGCGAGGATGAGCACTCCTGCGGCGGCGATGGCCGTACGCGCGCTGGTGACCTCGGCGAGCAGCCCGCCCAGCGCGCTGAGGATGGCGATGGCGGCGCTGCTGCTGATCGACCATGCCGACAGGGTGCGGGCGATGCGGTCGCGGGGCGTGTGTTCAAGGCGATAGGTGGCCAGCACCGGGTTGTACAGGCTCATGCTGATGATGATCGCGAGTTCGACGGCCATCACGGTCGCGAGGCCGACGACACCGGGCTGGACGAAGGCGAGGCCGATCAGCCAGACCGACCGCAGCGTGCCGACCGCGCGGAGGATCCGGTGCTGGCCGTACCGCGCCACGACACCGCGGGCGAGGCGGGAGCCGATGAGCCCGCCGACGCAGGGGACGGCGAAGGCGAGGCCGTACTGCCAGGGCGGGAATCCGAGCTCGCGGAGCAGTAGCACGGCCAGCAGCGGCTCCGTGGCCATGATCAGTCCGCTGACGAGCAGTTGGTTGAGGTAGAGCGCCCGCAGCCCGGGATGGGCAAGGAGGTGTCGCCAGCCGTCGAGCAACTCGTTGGCCCGGACCCGGCGTCTGCCGGTTGGCTGCGGGTGTTCCTCTCGGCCGCGGATCGCCGTGATGCCCAGCGCGGACAACAGATAGCTGAGTGCGTCGGCCATCACGGTGGTGACCGGCCCGAGCAGGCCGATCGCCGCGCCGCCCAGCGGCGGCCCGACCGCGATGGAGCTCCACGTCGTCGACTCGAACCGAGCGTTGGCCACGAGCAGGTCGTCCGGCCTGACGAGGGCCTTGAGGTAGGCGCCGCTGGCCGCGTTGAAGGCAATCTTGGCCGCGGCCACCACGGCCGAGACCACCAGGAGCTGGACGAAACTGAGCATGCCGAAGGCGTAGGCGACCGGGATCGTCATGATGATCGCGAACCGGGCCAGGTCCATCGCGATCATCACCGGTCGCTTGCGGCGAAACTCGACCCACGGCGCGAGGGGCAACGCGATCAGCGCGCCCACCGCCGGCCCCACCGCGGACAACACGGACACCTGGGCAGGGCTGGCATCCAACACCAGCACCGCGATCAGCGGGAACGCACCGAACCCCAGCCCCGAGCCGTAGGCGCTGGCCGCGTAGGCCGCCCACAGCCATCCGAACTGCCGACCCAGGGATCGTCTGACCACGCTCCGCGCCTCCCGTCCGAACAACCGGCCGTTGATCGCTCTGAGCAGACCAGGGCCTGGAAGACGGGTCAAACAACGGCACGGGTGGGTGAGGGGTGGATCACGAGTACGTCAGGTGCAGCGTCATCCCGGCGTCGGCGTGCGCCAGGTTGTGGCAGTGGTTGGCCCACATCCCGGGGTTGTCGGCGCGGAACGCCACCTTCCACACGTCGCCGGGGCGTACGTCGAAGGAGTCCAGCCACAATGGGCTCCCGGTCGCCGGCTCACCGTTGCGGGACAGCACCAGGACGTGATGGCCGTGCAGATGCCACGGGTGCACGATCTGGGACCTGTTGACGATCGTGAAGGTGACGATGTCGCCGAAGCGTACGACCTGCGACGGGATGTCCGGGGCGGCCGCGCCGTTGACGGTGTGGGCGTATCGCGGAAGCAGTCCCCGCAGGTCGAGGCCACGGTCGAGAACGAGGGTGAACTCCCGGTCCACCCGGGTCCATGGCACCGGGGAACCGACGCCGTAGGTGAGCGGGTCCAGCACCGGCCACGCGCCGGTCACCGCCGACACCGGTCCGGTCGAGTGGACCTGCCGTCCGTCGACGAACAGCGCCACCGGCGTGGGGGGCGCGGTGAACGTCAGGTCGTAGCGACCCCCGGCCGGGATCAGCACGGCGGTGTCCACGAGCGGCGTCGGGCCATGCAGGTCGGATCCGTCGATCGCGGCGACCCGGAACGGGGTCCCGGCCAGGGCGTAGCGGTGCGTCGTGCTGTCGGTGTTGATCAGCCGCAGCCGTACGGGCACGCCCGCCGCGACCGGCTCCGTTCTCGGCGCGGGCAGCGGAAGGCCGGAAAGGGTGTGCACCGGGATCGTGACGTCGACGCCGGTCACCGGGGCCGGGTGAACGACCAGGACGCCGTACAGGCCCATCCGCACGCCGACGTCGGAGACCGAATGTGTGTGGTACCAGTACGTCCCGGCCTGATCGGCGCGGAACCGGTAGACGAACTCCTGTCCCGGCAGCACCGCCGCCTGCGTCACGCCGGGCACTCCGTCCTGACTGTTCGGCACGTCGTACCCGTGCCAGTGCAGCGTGACGCCCCGTTCGATGTCCCGGTTGCGCAGTGTCACCTCCAGGACGTCGCCGACGGTCGCGGTCAGCGCCGGCCCGGGAACCTGCGCGTTGAACGCCCACGCCGCGACCTCCCGGCCGCTCACGCGCACCGTGGCGGTCCCGGCTGTCAGGGCGAACCGCCGGGTCGGTTCGTCGGCGGTCCGCGCGTTCGGATACCCGTGGTCATGTGGTTCGCGGGGCGCCGCGTCCGGGGCGACGGTCAGCCCGGTTCCGGTCACCAGCGCCGCGACCGCCACCCCGAGGGCCGCCCGGGACACCATCCGGGACGGGGCCGCGCCAAGTGCGCGCCACGAGACCGCGGTCGCCGCGACGACCCCGGCGACGGCGAGCAGTCCCACGCCCGCCGACGCCGGATAGCCGTGCAGGAGCGTCACGAGCAGGGCGCTGCTCTGGGCGTACCCCGCGAAGAGAAGCGGGACCGCGACGGACCGGATGTCGCCCGGCGCCCGCAGCAGCCGCGGCCCGGCGACGACCACCGCCGCGAGCGACAGTGGGGCGGCGATGAGAACCTTCTCCCCCGCGAACCACCAGCCGGCACGGGCGAGCGCGGTGATCGTGATCGCGCGGGCGAGCGTGGCGAGCAGCGCGAACGCGGAGAGTCCCAGCGCGAGGGGGCGGCGCCGGGCGGCCGACGCGGCGCCGCCGCCCAGCCACCCGGCGGCCGCGAGGACCGCGATGACGAGGTCGGCCGCGAGCAGCGAGCCGGTGGTCATGCCGGTTCTCCTTCGCGGATGGTCACGGGGGTGGCGTCGGCCGGCGCCGGTTGCGCCAGCTTTCGCGCTGCCCGCAGGACGCCGACCACGACGTGCACCGCGATGATCCCGTTGACCGCGTGCAGCCCGGCGATGGTCAGGCCGAGCGGAGTGCTGGCGCCCGCGGCGTCGGTGGACGCGTTCGCGAGCATGGCGATGAGCGCCTGCACGACGACGAGGCCGATCGGGAGGATCGCCAGCCCAATGAGCCGACCCGGCGCCTTCGCCAGCGCGGCGAACAGGGCGGTGAGCAGGCTGAGAACGGGGATGACCGCCATGCCGTTGACGCTGTGCAGGGCGTACGCGCCGTCACCCGCGGGTTTCGTGAACCCGCCCACGGCGGCGAAGACGAACTGCAGGACGAACGAGATGAGCAACAGGGTGCTGGCGATGATGAATGCCTTGCGCATGGTGACCTCCTAGAGATGAGCCGACGTCAGTGCCCGGGCGACGTGATCGGTGGCCGTGATCGCCCCGAACGCGACCACCCGCACGAGGTCGGCGTCGGCCGGATGGGAGAGCCGCCAGAGGGCGACGTCGCCCGCGCTGACCGCGCCGGGCGCGAACGCCGCCAGCAACGCGATCCGCGTCCCGATGCGGTCCGCGCCGGGTACGTCCCGGACCAGATCGACGGCCCAGTCCGCGGGTCGGGCCGGGAACCGCCCGTCCTCCCAGCGCACGGTGGCCGTGACGGTCTGGCGCGCCACGTCGCCCAGGAGGTCCCCGCCTCGGTTGGCGGCGTCCCGCAGGGCCGCGTACGCGACGCCGACCGGGCTGTCCCCCGCCCAGGCCGGTGGCGGCGTCGTGCTGGCGTCGAGAAGCGCGAGGCTCTGGCCGGGCTCCTTGGGTCCACGGGCCGTCTTGGCGTAGAGCCGACCTCCGACTGACCGCACCAGCGATGAGCGTTGCAGGCCACCGGGGAGCAGATCGGGGTCGAGCAACGCCGAGACGACCCGGTTGATGAAGTGGAAGGCGAGCAGGGTGCCGGTCACCTCGGGGCGGTACGGACTGGTCCAGCCGGCGGCCCGGGGGCTGCGGCTGGCCTCCGCCCAGCCGACGAGCTCGGCGTGCCCAGGCTCCGCCGGCGTCCCGCCCCGGGCGACGACCTCGCCCAGCTCATGCTCGCCCAGCGCGTGCAGCAGCATCACGTGGGCGTCGACGCAGAATCTGCAGCGGTTGGCCCGGGACACCGCCGACGCGACGAGTTCGCGGTCCACCCTGGACGCGTCCCCGGCGAGCAGGGCCTCGCGCATCATTGCCCAGGTCGCGGCCTGCAACTCCGGCACGGCCGAGAGCGCCTGGAAGGTGGGCACCGGCCCGAGGAAGTCGTCCCACAGCTGCCGGTACACCTCCGCGGTCAGGCCGGTCGCGGCCTTCGCTGGTTCGGGGGTGAAGAAGCGGTATGTCATGAGCTCGATGCTTGTCGCGGCGGGCCGGGAAAACGTCGTGCCGCCGCAGGCACTTGCCCGGCCACCGATACCGCGTCCGTGGTACGCCCTTCTACCGCGGGCGACGGATGCTCCCCGGTGACGGTCCGTTCTACAGTTCGACCATGCGTCGAGACCTGCCGTACGCCCTCAGCGGACTCGCCCTCGGCGGCCTCCTGCTCGGCAACGCCGCGCTCGCACCGGACGCCGCGACGATCCGGGCGGTCGACGTCGCCCTGGTCCTGGCCATGGCGGCGGCCCTGGCGGTGTGCCGGCGGTACCCGGTCGTGGCGTTGAGCGTGGTGACCGCCGCCATGCTGGCCCTCCACGTCCGGGTGCATCCCGGGGTGTCCGCCGCGTTCCCCGTCCTCGGCGCCGTCTACGTCACCGCCTGGCGGGGGCACCGAGCGGCCGCCGTCCTGGGCAGCCTGGTCTTCCTCAGCGGCTTCCTGGCCCGCGACATCTCGGTCGCGCCCGCCGACCGGCCCGGCCAGCTGATCGCCGAGCGGACCGCCCTGCTGCTCGGCTGGTTTGTGGCGGCCAACGTCGCCGGGCTCGTCGCGCGGCAGCGCCGGGCGTACCTGGAACAGGTTGAGCAGCGGGCGATCGAGGCCGAACGCACCCGCGAGGAGATGGCGTTGCGTCGCGCCGGGGAGGAGCGTCTGCGCATCGCCCGGGACCTGCACGACTCGCTGACCCACAGCATCTCGGTGATCAAGGTGCAGGCCGGTATCGCCGTGCACCTGGCCCGCAAGCACGGCGAGGAACCGTCGGGCACGCTGCTGGCGATCCAGGAGGCCAGCAGCGCCGCGATGCGGGAACTGCGCACGACGCTGGACGTCCTGCGCTCACCCGCCGATGGAGACTGCGTCGGGCTAACCCGCGTGGAGGAACTCGCCGAGCGGACCCGCGCGGCCGGCGTACCGGTGGCGGTGACCGTCAGCGGTGAGCCCCGGGAGCTGCCCGCCGAGGTCGACCAGGCCGGCTATCGCGTCGTCCAGGAGGCCTTGACCAACGTGGCCCGCCACGCCGGCCCCGCCACCGCGCAGATCCACCTCGAGTACGCCCGGACACAGCTGACCGTCTCGGTGGCCGACGACGGTCAGGCGTCGCCGATCCGGCCGGTGACACCGGGCGTGGGCCTGCGCGGCATGCGGGAGCGGGTGACCGGACTGGGCGGCACGCTGCGGGCCGCCGCCCGCGACGACGGCGGGTTCGCGGTACGGGCCACGTTCCCGTTGGACGGTCCACTTTGACCCGGGTCCTGCTCGTCGACGACCAGGCTCTGATGCGAGCCGGCTTCCGAGCGTTGCTCGACGCCGAGGACGACCTGGAGGTCGTCGGCGAGGCCGTCGACGGCGGCTCGGCCGTCCATCTGTCGCGAAATCTGCGGCCGGACGTCGTGCTGATGGACGTGCAGATGCCGGGACTCGACGGCATCGAAGCCACCCGGCGCATCGCCGCCGATCCGGACCTCTGCGCGGTCCGCGTCCTCATCCTCACCAACTACGGGCTCGACTCCTACGTCTTCGCCGCGCTCCGCGCGGGCGCCAGCGGTTTCCTCCTCAAGGACGCCGACCCCGCCGATCTGCTGCAGGCCATCGCCGTGGTGGCTCGCGGTGACGCGCTGCTCGCCCCGGCCGTCACGCGGACGCTCATCAGCGAGTTCGTGGCCGGCCCACCACCGGCCGAGCCGGCGGCCGGCCGCGACGTGCTGACCGCCCGCGAACAGGAGATCGTCGAACTCGTCGCCCGGGGGCTGAGCAACGACGAGATCGCCTCGCGCATGGTGATCAGTCCGTTGACCGCGAAGACCCACGTCAACCGGGCGATGACGAAGCTGCACTGCCGCGACCGCGCCCAGCTGGTCGTGTGGGCGTACGAGTCAGGGTTGATCACGCCGCGCCGCCGGTGACACCACGTCCCCGTTCCGGGGAACCGCCGGGGGCGGGGTCACCGGCGTGATGATCAGCACGTTCAGTCAACTCTCACGTGACGGAAGAGTAGGGTCACCGCCGGTCGGCGAGGGCGGGCAACCCCCCTTCGGCGACCCGTTGCGTCCTGGGCGACGAGACCCAGAGGCCGGACGCGAGCCGGCTGTCGCTGATCCGTGAGTAGCTGTCCGTGTCCGACCGTGGATACCGGACGTGCGCGCCCGTCGGGCGTGCCCCGAGTGGAAATGGCTGTATGTCTTCCGTGCTGTCCCGTCCGCGCCTGTCCCGCCCGTCCTGGCTGTCGCCGACGGTGTTCCGGACCGAGGTCCTCGCCGGCCTGGTCGTCGCCCTGGCGCTGATCCCGGAGGCGATCTCCTTCTCGATCCTGGCCGGGGTCGACCCCCGGGTGGGCCTGTTCGCCTCGTTCACGATGGCGGTCACCATCGCGATCTGTGGCGGCCGGCCGGCGATGATCTCCGCCGCGACGGGCGCCGTCGCGCTCGTGGTCGCACCCCTGGTCAAGGCGCACGGTCTGGACTACCTGATCGCGACGGTGATCCTCGGCGGTGCGATCCAGGTCGTGCTCGCGGTGCTCGGCGTGGCGAAGCTGATGCGCTTCATCCCGCGCAGCGTCATGGTCGGTTTCGTCAACGCCCTGGCGATTCTGATCTTCGCCGCGCAGGTTCCGCACCTGCTCGGCGTGCCGTGGCTGGTCTATCCGCTCGTCGCGGTGGCCTTGGCGATCATGGTCGGCCTGCCCCGGCTCACCAGGGCCGTGCCGGCGCCGCTGGTCGCCATCGTGGTGCTGACGGTGGTCACCGTGTTCGCCGGGGTGACCGTACCGACCGTCGGTGACGAGGGTGCCCTGCCGGACAGCCTGCCCACCCTCGGCCTGCCGCAGATTCCGTGGACCCCGCACACGCTCACCCTGATCGCCCCCTACGCACTGGGAATCGCGCTGGTCGGGCTGATGGAGTCGCTGATGACCGCCAAGCTGGTCGACGACATCACCGACACCCACTCCAACAAGACGCGCGAGTCCTGGGGTCAGGGCGTCGCCAACATGGTCACCGGATTCTTCGGTGGAATGGGTGGCTGCGCCATGATCGGCCAGACGATGATCAACGTGAAGGCGTCCGGCGCCCGCACCCGGCTGTCGACGTTTCTGGCCGGCGTGTTCCTGCTGGTCCTGGTCGTGGCGCTCGGCGACGTGGTCGCGGTCATTCCGATGGTCGCCCTGGTCGCCGTGATGATCATTGTGGCCGTGTCGACGTTCGACTGGCACTCGGTCGCGCCGAAGACGCTGCGGCGGATGCCGTACGGCGAGACCGTCGTCATGGTGGCCACCGTGGCCACCACCCTGGCCACCCACAACCTGGCCGTCGGCGTCGTCGTCGGTGTGCTCACCGCCACGGTCATCTTCGCTCGCCGGGTCGCCCACCTGGTCGAGGTCACCAGCGTCCTGGACCCGGACGGCACCACCCGGATCTACTCCGTGCACGGTGAGTTGTTCTTCGCCTCCAGCAACGACCTGGTCGGCCAGTTTGACTACGCGAACGACCCCGAGCACGTGGTCATCGACATGAGCCACGCCCACGTCTGGGATGCCTCTTCCGTCGCCGCCCTCGACGCGATCACCACCAGGTACGCCACCCGCGGCAAGACCGTCGAGATCGTCGAGCTGAACAAGCCCAGCGCCCGCATCCACGACACCCTCGCCGGCCAGCTCGGCGTCGGCCACTGATGGCCGCCACCGGCCAGGAGAGCGGGTCGGAGCACACGCCCGCCCCGGCCACCGGCCGTCTCATGCAGATCGGAGAAGTGGCCGAGCGGGTCGGGTTGAGCATCCGGACGATCCGCCACTACGAGGAAGCCGGCCTGATCGTCCCCTCCGCCCGCAGCGAGGGCGGCTTCCGCCTCTACACCGAACCTGACCTCAGCCGACTCGCCGTGGTCAAGCGGATGAAGCCTCTCGGGTTCACCCTCGACGAAATGCGGGACCTGCTCACCGTCCTCGATGCCCTCGACACCGCCACCGGCACCGACCGCACCGCCCTGCTCGACCGCCTCGCCATGTTCCGGACCGCGGCCACCGCCCGCGTCACCGCTCTACGGGACCAGCTCGCCATGGCCGAAGCCTTCGCCGGAACGCTCCGCGACAAGCTCGACCACCACAGCGGCCGCCGGGAGCGGCGTCAGCAGGCAGCCGCCCCGGACGACGGCATCCTCGGGAACGCCGGGAATGTCGCCGAGCAGGAACTCCCGGGCCCGGCCCAGCCCGGTCAACGTGGGGTGATGAGCGGGGCGTAGTCGGCGCGGGTGAGCGGTTGCTCGGACAGCGAGCCGTCGGCGCGGGGCACGGCGAGTGGTTTGCCGTCGCGCAGGAACACCACGGTGGTGACGTCGTCGCGAACGGTGAGGGTGCAGACGATCTGCCCAAAGGCCAGGACCTCGTCGCTGCGACCGGCGTCGTCGTCGGGTGCGTCGACCGCGACGCGGGCCTGCGTGCCGCTCACTGTCGCACCGGCGGCGTTGACCGCTCCCGGCAGCGCGCTGGTCAGGTCGCTGTCGCGTTCGGCCGTACCTGGTCCGGCGAGCAGGTGCCGCAGTTGATCCTCGACCGTGGGGACGCGGTCGACGCGCCGAACGACGGAGACGATGCGGTGGTCGCGGACGAGGCAGACTGTCTCGTCCGCGCGGCCGGCCGGTGCCGTGGTATCGGCGGGGGCGGCACTGTGGAACGGACCCCGCGGGGCCCGCACCGTCCGGGGGGCGTCGTCGGTGGGGACGCCGCAGCCGGTCAGCAGCGCGACGAGTGCCAATGGGGCCAGGCGGCGGTGGTTCATGGCAGGCTTTCCGGCAGGGTGACGCGGAAGCGGGCGCCTCCGCCGGGGCGGTCGGTGACGGCGGCGTGCCCACGGTGCGCGGCGGCGTGCTGGGCGACCAGCGCGAGTCCGAGACCGGTGCCGTCGCCGGCGCCGCGGGTGTGGGCGGCTCGCCCGCGGACGAAGCGGTCGAAAATCGCCCGCCGGTCCTCGACGGACACACCCGGGCCGTCGTCCTCGACCTCGATGACGCCGGCGTCGCCGTCGCGGCTCAACCGGACACTCGCCGGGCAGCCCCCGTAGGTCACGGCGTTGTCGAGCAGGTTCGCCAGGATCTGCGCGATACGCCGCCGCTCGACCTGCCACGTCGCGGGTGCGTCCGCCGCGAGGTGGACGAGCGAGGCCGGCAGGTCGAGGGCATGGCAGGCGTCCCGGGCCAGCGCCACCACGTCCACGGCTCCCCGATGGGCGGGCTGGTCGCTGCGCGCCAGGTCGATCAGGTCGTTGACGAGCCGTTGGAACCGGTCGATCTCGTCGGCGACGAGCCCGGCGGCGGTGGCGGTCCGCTCGTCCAGGTGCTCCCGGCGACGCGCCAGGACGCTGGCCGCCGCGGCGAGGGTCTGCAGAGGTGAGCGCAGTTCGTGGCTGACGTCGGCGGCGAAGCGGCGGTCCCGCTCGATGCGATGGGCGAGCTGGTCGACCATCTGGTTGAACGAGGAGGACAGACGCGTCAGGTCGGGGTCGGTGGCCGGGTCGAGGCGGGCGGTGAAGTCGCCGGCGGCGATCTTCTCGGCGGCGTCGGCGACCGCCGTCAGCGGGCGGAGCCCGTGCCGGGTCGCGTACCAGCCGAGGGCCGCGCCGGATCCGGCGACCATGATCGCGACGGTGGTCAGCGCGAGTGCCAGGACCTGGAAGGTCTGCTCCAGCTCGCGCAGAGAGTTGACCTCGAAGTACGTCGCCGTCGCGGACAGGGGCACCGCGACCACCAGGGCGGGTTGGCCGTCGACGCGTACGCGCTGCATTGCCGGTTCACCGGAGGCGACAGCCCGTCGCAGGTCGACGGGTATGGCGGTGGTGGTGCCGGGGTCGGCGGTCCGGGCGTACCACTCGCCGTCCAGGTGCAGCACGGGCCGCCGGCCGCCGCCCGTGTCCAGTGACCGAAGGACCTCCACCACGTCGGGGGTGCCGGTGTTCAGCCCGGCACGGACGACGGCGGCGTCGAAGTACGCGGCGCGCAGGGCGGTGCGTTCCCGCTCGTCGATCAGCGAGCGACGGGTCAGCTCGTACGAGACCAGGGCCATCGACGCGGCGAGCAGGAGCGCTCCGACGGCGAACGCGGCGGTGACCCGGGTGCGCAGTCCGAGGCGTCTCATCGCTGCAGCTTGTAGCCCAGGCCCCGCAGCGTGACCAGGTGTCGGGGGGTCGCCGGGTCCGACTCGATCTTCTGCCGCAGCCGACCGACATGCACGTCGACCAGCCTCTCGTCGCCGCTGTCGTAGCCCCAGACCCGTTGCAGCAACTGCTGGCGGGACAGCACCCGGCCGGCGTGTTCGGCAAGCTCGCACAGAAGCCGGAACTCGGTACGCGTGACCGGTACGGGCCGACCGCCGCGACGTACCTCTCCCCCGTCGGGACTGATCTCGAGCTCGCCGAACGCGAGCACGGGCACGGGCTCCGGCGCCGGTCCCGCGGCACCGGTCCGGGCGCGGCGGCGCAGGGCGCGCAGCCGCGCGGTCAGTTCCTTGATCGCCACCGGCTTGACGACGTAGTCGTCGGCGCCGGCTTCGAGGGCGGCGACGATGTCGTGCGTGTCGTCGCGGGCGCTGACCACCACGACCGGCACGTCGTCGTCCCGGCGCAGGTGCCGGATGCACTCGAAGCCGTCGAGGCCGGGCAGCATCAGGTCGACCAGCACGTAGTCTGCCGGATCGCGGCGCTGCACGCGCAGGCCCTCCTCGGCCGTGGCGGCGCCCACCGCGTCGTAGCCCTCGTCCTCGAGTGCGAGCAGCAGCGCCAGGCGGATGCGGTCGTCGTCCTCGATCACCAGTACGGCCGTCATGCCCGGCATCATCCCCAGGCCACCGGCCACGCGGCCAACCGTGCCGGCCGGCTGGCGGATTTGTCACGCAACTGTCATAGATCCGCGCGGTGACCGCCAAGCCGGCACGGCACGGTCATAGGCGACCGGGTCCGCAAGGGGAAGGGGCACGCCGGTGACAGGACCACCCGCATCCACCTCATGCACGCTGCAGCTGGTCGAGGTGCGCGTCACCGAACTCGACCTGGCCTGCCTGCCGGCGACCGGCGCCGTGTTCGACCGGCTCCTGGCCCTGTCTCCCGCGCAGGTCGTGGTCGACCTGTCCGGGTGCCGGCACATCGACGCCGCTGCCATCGGCCTGCTGCTCGACGTGCACCGGCGGCTGGCCCGTACCGCCGGGGCCCTCACCATTCGCGACCCGAACCCCCGCATCCGGCGCATCCTGCACACCGCCCGCCTGGACCAGGTCCTGCCGATCGTCACCGGTCCCCCGCCGTCGATCCCGGGCGCCCCGGCGACGGGACCGGAACCCGCATCGGCGCAGCCGGCTCTGGTCGCCTACGGCCGAGCATCCGTGACCACCTCTCAGTGAGGAGCCGGCAGGCCCACCGCCCCAGCGGTGCCTGAACCGTCAAGCGCGGGACCCGGACCACCCGTTCGGTCCCGCCCCGAACGCCGTGCCCCGCCCGAACCGGCGGGACACCGGCCCAGGAAGGACCAGCGGTATGACCGTCGTCCCGGACGATCACCTGATGACACTGATCTGCGACACCTGCGGCGACTCCATCACGTCCACCGCGTGCGTGCTCCCCGACGCCGAAGTCGTCTGGACCCTGGTGCTCGAACACGGATGGAGTGGTTCCCCGTTCGCCACCGGCCCGCATCGCTGCCCGCACTGCAGCCTGCTGCCAGTCTCCGGTGGCGGTCAGGCGTCGAGCGACCTCCACGGTCCCGGGGGCATCCTCGGCATCGACCATCTCGACGACGTGACGGTCCTGGCCGCCACCGGTGACGTCGACGTCGACAGCGGCGACAGCATGCGCGCCGCCCTGCGCCACGCGAGCGAGCTGGAAGGACACGTCGTGGTCGACCTGGGCCGAGTGCACCTCATCGACTCCGTCGGCCTCGGCCTGCTCGTCCGCGCCCACCGCGAAGCCCGCGACCGCGGCGTCACGCTGTGCCTGGCCGCGCCGTCGCGGTTCGTCCGCACCGTCCTGCACACGATGCGCCTGGACCAGGCCTTCCCCATGTTCGAGAGCCGCGACGAGGCCATCGACCAGCTGTCCCAGGGTCTGGAGTCCGCCGCGACGACGGCCGCCCATTCCTGACCGACCGACGTGGACCCCCGCCCTGATCCCTCCCCGTCACCGGCAGCGACACCTGAGGAGAGCCCATGACCGTCACCGGTCTCGTCACCGCGCTCCTCGTCGGCGTCACCATCGGCCTGTTCGGCAGGCTCGTCATCCCAGGACGCCGGGAGGCCCCGATCTGGTTGACCGTGGCCGTCGGGGTCGTCGCGGCCCTGGCGGGCACCATCGTCGCCCGTCTCGCGGGCGTCGACACCCGCGCGCCCAACGTCCTGGCCGTGCTCATCCAGGTCGGTCTCGCCGGCATCGGCGTGGTGCTGGTCGTCGCCTCCGCCAGGTCCGAACGGTCCGACGCCGCGTGAACCCAGCACCGGCACGATCGAGGAGCTCCCCGTGTACATGCCTTGGCCACTACCCGACGAGAACTGGTTCGCCGACGCCTCGAACCAACCTGAGCAGGACCGCGAGGACGTGCGGCTCGAGGCGCTGGTCGCGCAGCGACTGAGCATCGACTGGACGACGCGGCGCCAGCAGATCCGTGTCTCCGTGCAGAACCGGGTCGTCATCCTCGCCGGCGTGGTGAGCGACACCGAAACGCGACAGGCCGCGGCCGAACTCGCCTGGGACGTGCCCGGTGTCTTCGACGTCTGCAACACACTGCGGCTCAGCGCCCGGCGGCGCGGTCACCGGTGACCGCAGATCACCACCCTTCGTGACGGCTCAGGCGACGTCGAACAGGAGCGGGAAGGCGAGGACGACAGCCCAGGCCCACCCGAAGTACACGATCACGTATCGGGTCTGCCACCGTTCCAGGCGGGCGAAGGGCATGCGGCCACGCACGAAGCCGAGGTACAGCCATGCCGACCACGCCAGGTTGGCGAGCAGGACGAGGTTCTCGCCCAGTGCCGCCGTCTTGTTGGGGCTGAAGCCCCATTCGGTGATCCGGCCCGTGATCGCCGCCAGCACCAGCACGTCGATGATGAGAGCGCTGACGATGAGCGCGAGTTGCAGGCGGTCGAACAGACCGGGTCGGGCCGTGAGGTCACGGGCGGAGATGGCGTACAGCAGCATGCCCAGCACGATGACGAGCAGCACGTCGAAGAGAATGAGCGCGTCGCGCTCGACGTCGATGCCGTTGGTGGTCCAGACGACGGCGACCAGGAAGGCCAGCAGGGTGGCCGTGAAGAGCGGCGTGAAGACCCGGGTCAGCACCGGCGCCATGTTCTCGATGACGCTCTGCTTGGCCTCCACCAGCCAGGCCGACACGATGACCGCGGCCACGGCGCCGCACGGCAGCAGCCACGACTGGACGAATCCCTCGACGTTCAGCCCGATGGCTGCGAAGGCGTTCACCGTGATGGCCGTGAGGACGCCGCCACCCAGCCCGATGAGGACGAAGTAGATCAGCCACTCCCCGGTGAACCGGATGAAGTCCATTCGTCGCCGGTCCGAACGCCAGTCGCCGCCCGCGTAGGCGACGCCGACAACCAGCCACAGCGCTATCGGCAGGTGGATCGCGGTGAGCACCATGGTCTGCGAGCCGTCGGCCAGCGGGTACGCGTTGGCGGCGACCGCGCCGAGAACGAACAGCGACGCGAGCGCCCCGATGACGCGGGGACCGACGCGGCGTTGCCAGGCGAAGTAGGCCGCGAGCACCGGCAGCGCGAAGAAGCTGGCGTTTCGCGCGTAGAAGCCGCCGTCGTCGCCCAGGTCGAGCCCGAACCAGGACGGCACCTTGATGGCGAGCGCCGCGACGGCCGCACAGAGCACCATGACGGGCAGTTCCCGCCGGGAACGGGCGGCGGCCGGCGCGTCCGGCTCCCCAGGCAGCACCAGTTGTTTCCATAAGCGCTCGGAGTGCTCGCGAGCGAACTCCCGCGACAGTTCGTCGAGGCTGCCCATGCGTTTGACGGCGATGAGGAACGACTCGTCGGCGTGCAGGCCCGCCTCGGTCAGCTCGGTGATCCGGCTGCGGAGGTGGTCCTCCAGTTCCTCGACATCGGTGTGGTGCAGCTCGCGGCGGCGGTGGATGTAGGCCCGCCACTCGGCGATCTGGCCCTCCAAGTCGTTGTCGACGGTCATAGCCCCGCCCCCCACGCCGGTGCCGTGATCGGCTTGATGGACTGTGCCGTGCTCCACACGCCCCGCAGGGCGTCGACGACAGCGGCCCACTGGCGGCGCTGCTCGGCGAGCTCGGCTCGGCCCCGGTCGGTGATGCGGTAGTACTTCCGGCGTCGTCCCCCCGGCGGGGTCTCCCAGGCCGACTCGACGTGGCCGAGCCGCTCCAGGCGGTGCAGCAGCGGGTAGAGCAGGCCGTCGGTCCACTCCAGCTGCCCGCCGGAGAGGTCGTTGACCTGCTTGAGGATGGCGTAGCCGTAGCTCTCGCCCTCGGCGAGAATCCCCAGCACGAGTGGCGTCGCCGAGGCCGCGACGAGGTCTTTGGTGATATGCATGGCACCGCCTATACCTAGATCTGCAATGCATAGTAGTTCTAGGTATGACGCCAGCGCAATCAGAATGAGCGGCCCGTGCCGCCGTCAGCGGGGCGGCATCTCCCGCCGGGACGGGAACGGGGTGCCCGGCTGGCCGAGCGTGGAACGGGCGCGCAGCCCGACCGGGTCCGGGGCGACGACGGGTGCCGCGGCGGCCGGCTCCGGGACCCGCCGGGCATCCAGGTACGCGGCGGCGGCCCGGTCGTCCTCGGTCGGCGCCGCGAGCAGGGCGTAGAGCAGGCCGACCACCCCGAAGATCACCGCCAGCACGATCGGCACCAGGAGCGCGCCCATGCCGGTGCCGGTCACCTCGCCCCGGCCCTCGTGCTGGTGCACCGAGAGGGCGCTCATGCCGGTGAAGTGCATGCCGTTCACGGCGACGCCCATGACGAGCGCGGAGGCGAAGATCGCCAGCGGCCGGCGAACGGTCATCGCGAGCCACAGCGCCACGGTGGCCGCCACGACCGCGATCACCACCGAGAGGGCGACGCGGACCGTGTCGTAGCCGAGGGTGCCGTTCAGGCGCATCGCCGCCATCCCGGTGTAGTGCATGGCGGCCACGCCGGCACCGGTGAAGATCCCGCCGGCGACCAGCCGTACCGGGTTCAGCCGGCCGGTGCCCACGATGGCCAGGCCGATGCCGACCGCCACGACGGCGATGGCCGTGCTGGCAGCGGTGAGCGGCACGTCGTACCGGATCCGGGTGCCGGCGACGGCGAAGCCGAGCATGGCCATGAAGTGCATCGCCCAGATGGCGGTGCCGCCGAGGGCCCAGGCGGCCAGCAGCCCCCACCACGCGCGCAGGCCGGCGGTGCGGGCGGTGCGGATACGACCGGCGCAGATCAGCCCGAGGACCGAACCGAGCACGGACAGCGCGTAGCTCAGCCCGGGCGTGATCCACCCGTACTCAAAGTGATTGATCTCGGCCACGGCGGTCTTCTCCCCATTCGTTACCGGCGCGTAAAGGTGGTGCCCGGGCAATGATCAGGGGTGCCCCGAACAGGCGCGACAGCACCCCCCGGGGCTATCCGGGGGGTGCTGTCGCAGTGACCGTCCGATGCGTCGGTTCACCGACGACGGTGACCGAAAGTGATGATCAGGCGGAGGTGTGGTACGCCAGCACACCTCGGTTGATGGCCGCGATCGCCTGCCGGGCGGTGGAGCGCAGGTCGGGTGACGCGCCGCCGGAATCGGCCAGCTGGCCCAGCAGGTCGACCACCTGACGCGCCCAGCGGACGAAGTCGCCGGCCGGCATCTCACCCTCGATCTCGTGGCCACTGCCGAGCACCTTGGCCAGCGCGTCACCACGGGCCCACCGGTAGACCGGCCAGGCGAAGCCGAGATCCGGCTCCCGGGTCGCGGTCAGCCCCCGTGCCGCCTCGTCGGCCTCGATCTCGCCCCACAGCTTCAGCGTCTCGTCGACCGCGTCGGCGACCGGCCCGCGTGGCAGCGACGCCCGCTCGTCGACGTCGCGGCGCGCCTCGAAGACCACCACGGACACGGCGGCGGCCAGCTCGGCCGGGGACAGCCCGTCCCACACCCCCCGACGCAGGCACTCGGCGACCAGCAGGTCCGCTTCGGTCCAGATCCGGCCGAGCATCCGACCGGCGTCGGTGACCGCCCCATCGCGGCTAAGGTAGCCGCGGTCGGTCAGCAGCGCGACGATCCGGTCGAACGTCCGCGCGAGGGAGCCGGTACGGCCGGAGACCCGCTCGCGCAGCTCCTCGGTGTCGCGCTCCAACCGCCGGCGCCGCTCGGCCCAGCGGGCGTGTTCCTCCCGCTCCGGGCAGGCGTGGCAGGGGTGGTGACGCAGCTCGGTGCGGAGCTGGGTGAGCCGGTGGTCCTCGCCGGTCGCCTGCCGGGAACGGCCACCCCGGCGGCCGCCGTGCCGGTCCAGGCCGGTGCCGCTGACCTCGGCGGCGAGGTCGCGCCGGGCGGCCGGTGAGCGGTGGTTGAAGTGCTTGGGCACCCGGATCCGGGCCAGCACCTCGGCCGGGGTGGTGAAGTCGCCCGGGCTGACCCGCCCCGCCCAGCGGTCCTGGGTGAGCACCAGCGGCCGGGGCTCGCCGAACCCGCCGGTCGCCGGGTCCAGCACCACGGCCAGCCCGGCCCGCCGGCCGGCCGGCACCCGGATCACGTCGCCGATCCGCAGCCGCTCCAGCGAGGCCACCGCGGCGGCCTTGCGCTGGGTCTGCCCCTGCCGGGCGATGGCCTTCTCCCGGTCGGCGATCGCCACCCGCAGCGCGAAGTACTCGTCGAAGTCGCCGTGGTGGCAGGCGGCCTCCGCGCCGTACGCCTCGATGGTCTCGGTGTTGCGCTGCACCTGCCGGGCCAGGCCGACCACCGACCGGTCCGCCTGGAACTGGGCGAACGAGGACTCCAGCAGGGCCCGGGCTGGGTCCGCGCCGACCGTGCCGACGAGGTTCACCGCCATGTTGTACGAGGGCCGGAAGCTGGACCGCAGCGGGTACGTGCGGGTGGAGGCGAGCCCGGCCACGTGCCGCGGGTCGGTCTCCGGGGACCACACCACCACGGCGTGCCCCTCCACGTCGATGCCGCGCCGGCCAGCCCGCCCGGTGAGCTGCGTGTACTCCCCCGGGGTCAGGTCGACGTGGGCTTCGCCGTTGTACTTGACCAGCCGCTCCAGGACCACGCAGCGGGCCGGCATGTTGATGCCCAGCGCGAGGGTCTCGGTGGCGAAGACCGCCTTGACCAGGCCCCGGACGAACAGCTCCTCGACGATCTCCTTGAACACCGGGAGCATGCCGGCGTGGTGGGCGGCCAGGCCACGCTCCAACCCGTCGAGCCACTCCCAGTAGCCCAGCACCGTCAGGTCCTCACCGGGGATGGCGGTGACCCGGGACTCGACCACCCGGCGGATCTCGGCCCGCTCCTCGGGAGAGGTGAGCCGCAGCCCGGCGGCGAGGCACTGCTGCACCGCCGCGGCGCAGCCGGCCCTGCTGAAGATGAACAGGATCGCCGGGAGCAGACCCTCCCGGTCCAGCCGGTCGACGATGTCCGGGCGCATCGGGCCGCGCCAGCGTGGGCCGCGCCGGCCGGAGCCGGGCCGGGCGCTGCGGCCCTCGCCCAGCTCCAGGCGGCGCATGGTGTCGCGGGTGTAGCGCAGCAGCTCCGGGTGCACGTCGTGCTTGCGGGCGGCGTCGGCGTCGTGGAACAGGTCGAACATCCGCTTGCCGACCAGCATGTGCTGCCACAGCGGCACCGGCCGGTGCTCGCTGACCACCACCGCGGTCTCACCGCGCACGGTGACCAGCCAGTCCGCGAACTCCTCGGCGTTGGAGACGGTCGCCGACAGGGAGACCAGGGTGACCGAGGCGGGCAGGTGGATGATCACCTCTTCCCACACGCCGCCGCGGAACCGGTCGGCCAGGTAGTGGACCTCGTCCATCACCACGTAGGCCAGCCCCTGCAGGGTGCTGGAGCCCGCGTAGAGCATGTTTCGCAGCACCTCGGTGGTCATCACCACCACCGGCGCGTCGCCGTTGATGGCGTTGTCGCCGGTGAGCAGGCCGACCTGCTCAGCGCCGTAGCGGTTGACCAGGTCGTGGTATTTCTGGTTGGACAGTGCCTTGATCGGTGTGGTGTAGAAGCACTTGCGCCGGGCCGGAGGGGCGCCCGCGTCGTCGGCCGCCGCCGGGTCGCCGGGCCGCCCGCGCAGCGCCAGGTGTACGGCGAACTCACCGACCACGGTCTTGCCGGCGCCGGTGGGGGCGCAGACCAGCACCCCGCTGCCCCGCTCCAAGGACTGGCACGCCTCCCGCTGGAAGTCGTCGAGGTCGAACCCCAGGTCAAGGGCGAACTCGTCCAGCGCCGGGAACTGTGAGGCCTGCGCGGCCCGGCGGCGCGCCGCGACGTACCGCTCGGCGGGGCTCGACATGTCACCAAGATTAGTGCGTGCCGGGACACGACACCCGACAAGGCCGTCCGGAGGGGCCGTCGGCGGCGGTCGGTAGGGTGCACGGCGTGCCGGACCATGCCGAACCGCCCCAGACAAGTCCGCCGGGCAGCGCCGAGGACGCCGCCGCCCCCCGGGCGTCCCGACGGCCCGTCAAGGCGGTGCTCTTCGACTTCCACGGCACCCTGGCCCAGGTGGAGGAGCCGCGGCAGTGGGTGCTGGCGGCCGCGGCGACGTGCGGGGTCACTTTGGATCGGGTCCGGGCCACCTCGCTGGCCGACCGGCTGCTGACCGCCGGGCGGGCCGGCGGGCCACTGCCGGCCCGGGTGCCGCCCCGGCTGGCCGAGCTGTGGGCCGACCGGGACCTCTACCCGCACGCCCACCGGGGTGCGTACACCGGGCTGGCCGAGACGGTCGACGCGGGCATCGAGGGCTTCGCCGACGCCCTCTACGAGCGGCTGCTGATCGCCGAGGGCTGGCTGCCGTACCCGGACACCGCCCCCACCCTGACCGCGCTGCGCGAGGCCGGAGTGCGGGTGGCGGTGGTCAGCAACATCGGCTTCGACCTGCGGCCGCTTTTCGACGCCTGGGGGCTGACCGGGCTGGTCGACGCGTTCGTGCTCTCCTACGAGGTGGGGCGGTGCAAGCCCGACCCGGCGATCTTCCTGCGCGCCTGCGGGATGCTCGGCGTGGATCCGGAGCAGACCCTGATGGTCGGTGATTCGCCGGCCGACGCGGGCGCCGTGGCGGCCGGCTGCTCGGTGCTGGTGCTGCCGGCAGCCGAACCCGGCCGGGAGAACGGGCTGGGCGCCGTCCTGGACCTGGCCCTGCCGGCCTGACCGGCACCAGCGGGACGGGGCAGGGGTGGCACCCCGCCGGCTGGCTCCGGCATCGTCAGTCCGGGATGCGAATCACCGGCAGATCGCCGTCGCCGTACCTGTCCTCCCCGCTGAGGATCGAGGCGTCGTGTTCGAGGCAGGCGAGCACGGTGGTGGCGAGATCGGCACGGCCCGTCAACGTGCGCCAGAAGCTGAGTTCGTGCCAGGAGCGTCCCTCGGTAGCAAGCACCTTGCAGGCGTCCAGGGTCAGCAGCCGGTGAAGGGTCGCGCGTTCTTTAGGGTCGCTGACCATCGCCAGGGCCTCCGCCGCGGTCACGGCGGTGACACCGAACCTGTTGCGGTCCTGAATGACCTCGCGCAGCGGCTCTCCGACATGCACCGAGCCCGCCAGATAGGCCAGCAGTGCCGACCGGTCCAGCACAAGCCGGACTGGCCGGTCGTCCTCGGGAGTCACGCAGCCGGCTGCTCAAGAGTGCCGGCGGCGGCGTCCAGCGCATGCTGGCGTGCCCGCTCCCGAAGGGCATTTCGGCGCTCCGGCGACCACTCGGCCTCAACGGCGGCGCGGCGGGCGCGCGCCTCTGCCACACCCTGCTCGGTGATGTGGATGCCCTGGTGGGCCAACTCCGCGTCCAGGGCGTCCAGACGCATACGGTCACGGACAGCCTGCGCGACGTAGGCGCTGGCGTTGGACTCGTGCTCCAGGCGCTCAGCCACGTCGGGTGGAACGGAGATCGACAATTTTCGCATCGCGCCGGTCATACCTCGGAAGGTACTCCGGTAGCACCGCGGTGGCGACCGTAAACGGTCGTGTCGGCAAAAGCGGCCGGTTTGGTGGACACCGCCGGAGGGCGGCCGAGGCAGACCGCCTAGCGTCATGGCCGTGACCGAGACCCTGCTACCCGCACCCAGCCCGGCCGGCGCGCCACCGGCCCGGCGCGGTGGCGTCGCCGCCGTGGGCATGGTGCTCGGCGGGGCGCTGTCGGTGCAGTTCGGCTCCGCCGTGGCCGCCCTGCTCTTCCCGCGTACCGGGGTGGCCGGCGCGGTGACCCTGCGACTGACGATCTCGGCCGTGCTGCTGCTCGTCGTGTGCCGGCCCCGACTGCGCGGGTACGGTCGGGCCGACTGGGCCGCGGCGGGCGCGTTCGGGCTGGCGCTGGCCGGCATGAACTCGCTGTTCTACCAGGCCATCGAGCGGATACCGCTGGGCTCCGCGGTGACCCTGGAGGTGCTCGGCCCGCTGGCGCTGTCGGTGTTCACCGCCCGCCGGCTGGCCAGCTGGTGCTGGGCGGGGCTGGCGCTGGCCGGGGTGGCGCTGCTCGGGCAGGGCGGCTTCGACCGGCTCAACCCCTCCGGGGTGGCCTTCGCGTTCGGCGCGGGCGCCATGTGGGCCGCGTACATCGTGCTCAGCGCCCGGGTCGGCGGCCGGTTCCCGGGCGCGGACGGGCTTGCCCTGGCACTCACCCTCGCCGCGCTGGTCACCCTGCCGCTCGGCGTCATCGACGGCGGTGCGGTGCTGCTCGACCCGGCCGTGCTGGCGCTCGGCACGGCCCTCGCGGTGCTCGCCTCCGGACTGCCGTACACCCTGGAGCTGCTGGCGTTGCGCCGGATGCCCACCGCCACCTTCGCGGTGCTGATGAGCCTCGGCCCGGCCATCGCCACGCTGGCCGGTTGGCTGGTGCTGCGGCAGGCGCTGACGCTACTGGAGTGCGCCGCCATCGTGCTGGTCATCGCGGCCAGCATCGGCGCGGTACGGGTCAGCGCAGCAGCCGCAGCGCGCCCGGAACCACGCTGACCGTCACCGGCAGGTCCAGCGAGCGCTCACCGTCGGCGTACGTGGTGATGCCCTCGGCGCTCAGCTCCACCGTCCGCGCCCGGTAGCTGCGCACGAGCGGGTGCTCGACGTGGGTGCCCTGGTAGATGCGCGGCTTGATCCGGATCAGGGTGCGCCGGTCGATCCGGCCGCCCACCACCACGTCCAGCAGACCGTCGGTGGGGTCGGCGTCGGGACAGATCCGCATCCCGCCCCCGTAGCTCGGGCAGTTGCCCACCGCCACCAGCACCGCGTCCACCTCGTGCGGCACCCCGTCGAGGCGCAACGTGTACCGCCGGGGCCGCAGCCGGGCCAGCTCGACGAGGATCGCCAGGTCGTACCGGCGGGGGCCGCGCGGCCAGCGCATCCGGTTGGCCCGCTCGTTGACGATCGCGTCGAACCCGGCCGCGAGGACCGCCCCGTACCAGCGCTCGGCGCCGTCAACGCCGGTCATCCGGGCCAGGTCGACGAGACGGGTCCGGCCGGCGCGCAGCGCGTCAACGATCACCCCCATCGCCGCCACCGGGTCGGCCGAGAAGCCGGTGTCGACGGCGAAGTCGTTGCCGGTACCCGCCGGCACGGCGCCGAACGGCACGTCGGTGCCGGCGACGGCCTGCATCGCCCGGTGCACGGTGCCGTCCCCGCCGATCGCGACCAGCGCGCTGGCACCGTCGGTGACCGCGGCCCGGCACGCCGCCTCCGCCTCGGCGGGACTCGCCGCCGACAGCAGCCGGACCGGTCGGCCGGCGGCGGCCAGCCCGTCCAGCAGCCGGGGAAGCAGGCCGCGGTGCCGCCCCCGGCCGGCCGTCGGGTTGGCGAGCACGGCGACGGGGCCACCGGCGAGCGGGCAGGGCGGGTGATCGTCTGCGGTCACGGGCAGCACCGTAACCGGTCGGACGCCGGTCGTACACCGGGCGGTGGCCACCTCACCAGGGGTCCGGGTCTCGGCGCTCACGGTGAGCTGTCGGGCGGTGTCAGTGACCCGAGCCTGGAACGCGGCGACGCCGCCCCCGGCAGGCGGGGACGGCGTCGGCGGACCAGGCGGCGCGGGGCCGTCAGGTCATGTCGTCGTAGCGACGTTCGATCGGTGCCGGTGGGGCGATCGGGTCCGGCGCGCCGACCGGCGCGGTCGCGTCCACCCGCTGCCCCGCCTCGACCGGCTCGGGGTCGTGCTCCAGCGGCGACACCTCGTCGTCGTCGAGGCCGGCGTAGACCTCCTTGCCCCGTCCGCGCCGCCGGTCGTTGATGAACGCCACCCCGACCGCAGCGAAGTAGAGCGCGGAGAGGCAGACGGCCAGGGCGGTCATCCCGAACGGGTCCGGGGTGGGGGTGACCACGGCGGAGAAGGCGAAGAACACGAAGATCGCCACCCGCCACCAGCTGAGCAGCCGCTTCGCGCTGGCCAGGCCCACGAAGTTGAGCATCAGCACGATCAGCGGGAACTCGAACGCCACCCCGAACAGCAGAATCAGATTGGTGACGAACGAGATGTACCGGGTGACCTCCAGGTTAGTGGAGATGTCGTCGCCCGACACGTTCAGCAGGAACTCGAGGCCCTTGGTGGTGACGAAGAACGCCAGCACCGCGCCGGCGGCGAAGAGCGGCGCCGCCAGGGCCGTGAAGATGTAGGCGTAGCGCCGCTCGTTGCGGTGCAGCCCGGGCGCGATGAACGCCCAGAGCTGGTAGAGCCAGATGGGCGCCGCGACGATCAGACCGACCCACAGGCCGATCTTCAGGTTCAACAGGAAGACGTCCGCCACGCCGAGCTGGACGAACAGGCACTTCCCGGTGTCCGGGTCGATCGACTGCGGTAGGTCGCAGTACGGCTTCGACAACAGCACCCGGACCGGCTCCGCCAGCCAGATGCCGACGCCGAAGCCGATCAGGATCGCCAGCGAGGCACGGAACAGGCGGTTGCGCAGCTCGCGGACGTGCTCGATGAGCGTCATCGAGCCGTCGGCGGCGCGCTCGAAGGCGCGCGGGCCGCTTTTACGCAGTGCGAAGGCCACGGTGCTCGGGCCTCTCGGTCAGTTGTCGCGGACGCGGTGCACCGGGTCGGCGACCGGCTGCTGCGGCGGCGCCTGCTGGTACGGCGCCTGCTGCGGCTGCCCGACCTGCGGCGGCAGCGGCTGGTAGCCGGCCTGCGCGTCGGCCTTCTCGGCGAGGTCGCGGTCGTCGTCCTGCAGGCTCTTGGTCTCGGCCTTGATGATCCGCAGCGAACGACCCAGCGAGCGGGCCGCGTCGGGAAGCCGCTTCGCACCGAAGAGCAGGATCAGCACAACCACGAGAACCGCGATGTGCCAGGGCTTGAGGGCACCCATGAGAAGCTCCAGTCGCTCTGTGTGTCCGGGGGCGGTACGCAGCCCATCGTACGTGCGGATCGGCCGGTTGCCACCTGCCGGGGGCGGTCGGCGCGGCCCGGCCGGTGAAGTCTTGACCAACCGCGATGATCAGTCAACCATCGCCGAGCCGTCGCCACCGCGGCGGCCCGTCGCCAGCGGGACGGCGCGGCGACGGGGATCAATCAGCCGCGCCTGGCCTTGATCACGGCGAGACGTCGCTGAGCGGTGTCGAGCTGGCGCTGAACACCCTCGGCACGCTGCTGCAACGCCTCGGCGGTGTCCCGCAGCGCCTCCGCCTCGGCGGCCCGGCGCTGCAGCGCCGCCGCGGCGCGGCGCAGCCGGGGCAGCCGGGCCAGCACCGGACGCACGGCCAGCGCGAGCGCCACGAGCGGGAGCAGCACCACCGCGAGCACGATCCAGATCAGCACGGCGGTCAGCCTACTGGGTGCGGCCGGCCACCGCCGGGTCGCCCGAGGGCGCGCCGGGCGTCGCCGGGTCGGCCTCGGGCCGCCGGGGGGCGGCGGTGGGAGCGGGCACGGCGTACGCGTCCAGCGCGGCGGCCGCCGTCGCCCGGACCTGCTCGGCCAGCTCGACCGGGGCGACCACGGTGACGTCCGGGCCGAGACCGAGCACGAACCGGCGGGCCCAGCCCAGATCGGTCACCCGCAGCGACACCAGCCACTGGTCGCCGTCGCCGGCCTCCACCCGCTCACACGGGTAGTACTCGGTGATCCACCGCTCGCCCCGACCGACCCGCAGGGTGATCAGCGGCAGGTCGGGTGTGGGACGGAAGACGCCCTCGGTCAGGTCGTGCGGGACGGCCTGCGGCGGGACGGTGGCCGGCTCGTCCAGCTCGCTGATCGCGTCGATCCGGTCGGCGCGGAACAGCCGGACCGCCTCGGCGCGGCGACACCACGCCTCCACGTACGCCAGGCCGCCCACCATCAGCATCCGCAGCGGGTCGATGACGCGGTCGGTGGTCTCGTCCCGGGTGGCCGTGTAGTAGGTGATCCGCAGCGCCCGACCGCCCTCCACGGCGGCGCGCAGCGCCTCCACCCGCCGGGTGTCCCCGGGCAGCCGCACCGCCACCGGCGCGCCCACCAGATCACCGGCGGCGTCCTCGATCTTCGCGAGGGCCCGCTCGACGGCCTCCCGGTTGGCCACCCCGGGCGTCTCGGCGAGCATCCGCAGCGCCACCACGAGGGCGAGCGCCTCGTCGGGGGTGAGCCGCAGCGGGCGGTCGATGCCGGCGTCGTAGGTGATGGTCACTCGGTCGCCGTCGAAGGCCATGTCGATCAGGTCACCGGGGCCGTAGCCAGGCAGCCCGCACACCCAGAGCAGCTCCAGGTCCTCGCGCAGCTGTCGCTCGGTGACGCCCAGGTCACCGGCCGCCTCGGCGATCTCGATGCCTGGCCGGGCCAGCAGGTAGGGCACCAGGTTGAGCAGCCGGGCCAGGCGGTCGGCGGAGGCCCGGGAGCCGCCGCGCGCGGCGGGCCGGGTCATCGGGCGTCCCCCGTGACGACCAGCTCGTCGTGCCGGGCGGCGATCTCCTTGAGCCGCTGGATGACCGCCTCGCGGACCTCTGGTGGGTCGAGCACGCGCACGTCCGGGCCGTAACGGACGAGCTGACCGGCCAGCCCGTCCGGATCCGCGTACGGCAGGACCAGCCGGTCGCCGTCCGGGCCGGCGGTCACCTCGACCGCCCAGCGGCGCAGACCGGCGGCCCGGCTGGGTGCGGCCAGCACGGTGGCCCGACCGGTGCGCTCCACCGGGCCGGACCAGCGGGCCACGTGGCTGATCAGGTCGACGCCGGCCGGCGGCTCGTAGGCGCCGGGCGCGCCGGTCACCCGGACCGCGCCGACCACCCGGGACAGCCGGAAGCAGCGCGTCGCCGCGCGGTCCAGGTCGTGGCCGACCACATACCACCGGCCACGCCAGCAGACCACGCCCCACGGCTGCAGCCGCCGACGGCTGGGCGCGTCCCGGTCGGGCACCCGGTAGTCGAACCCGACCTCCCGGCGGTCGCGGGCGGCGGCGGTCAGCGGCGCGAACGCCGGGTCGACGGTGACCATCGGCTCCAGGCCCAGGGTGGCCTGCGGGTCCACGTCCACCCCGGCGGCGCGCAGTTTGGCCAGCCCCGACGAGGCGGCGGCGGCGAGACCGGCGTGCTGCCACAGCCGCGCGGCGATGCCCACGGCGGCGGCCTCGTCCGGTTCGAGGGGGATGTCGGGCAACGCGTACTCGCGGTGGGCGATCCGGTAGCCGGGCTCGGCGTCGAAGACACTGGCCGTCCCGGTCTCCAGCGGCACGCCCAGCTCGCGCAGCTCGGCCTTGTCCCGCTCGAACTTGCGCTGGAACGCCTCGTGGTCACGCGCGTCGTCCGGATCGTGCTCGTAACCGGGCACGGTCGCGGCGATCTGCGCGGCGGTCAGGAACCGTCGCGTGGACAGCAGGCAGATCACCAGGTTGACCAGGCGTTCGGTGCGGGTCCGCGACACGGGTAGACGCTAGCAGCCGACGCGCCCGAGACGTGCACCCGCGCTGGCGTGCCGCACATCTGTTCGGATCGGCGGGTCCCGGCCACTCGCCGAGCGCCGGGCCGCCACCGGTCATAGGGTGCCTTCATGGCGCAAGCGGGGGTCAAGACCGAGAGCGTCAGCACCGTGGTCGTCGCCGGGGCGGCCAACCTCGCCATCGCGGTGGCGAAGCTGATCGCCGGGCTGATCTCCGGCTCCGCCGCGATGCTCTCCGAGGCGGCGCACTCGGTCGCCGACACGACCACCGAGGTGCTGCTCTACCAGGCGCTGCGCCGTGGCGCGCGACCAGCGGACGCCCGGCACCCCTTCGGGTACGGCAAGGAGAGCTACGTCTGGGCGTTCTTCGCCGCCATGTTCACCTTCGTCGCCGGCGCCGGTTTCGCCGTCACCCACGGCGTGACCACCATCCTGTTGCACCAGCACAGCGACGACTACCTCATCTCGTACATCGTGCTGGGGGTGTCCTTCGTCATCGAGTCGATCTCGCTGGGCCGGGCCGTCCGGCAGGTCCGCCGCGAGTCCCGGCGGTGGCGGACCACTCCCCGACACTTCCTGCGGCTGACCGCCGACACCACCGTCAAGGCGGTCTTCCTGGAGGACAGCGCCGCCCTGATCGGTCTGCTGCTGGCCGGGCTCGGGGTCGGCCTGTCCGAGGCCACCGGCGACGAGGTGTGGGACGGCGTCGCGTCGATCCTGATCGGGCTGCTGCTCCTGACCGTCGCCGGGATCCTGGCCAGCAACAACCTGTCGCTGCTGGTCGGTCGGGCGGCCCCGGAGCGACTGCGCCGGGAGATCGAGCGGGAGCTGGCCGGGCTACCCGAGGTGGAACGGATCGATACCCTGCTGACCATGCAGCTCGGCCCGGACGACCTGCTGGTCGCCGCGAAGGTCGATTTCCGCGACGAGGCCACCGGCGCGGCCATCGAGGCCAGCGCCGACGAGGCCGAACGGCGGCTCACCGGGCGGTACCCGGAGATCCGCTACGTCTTCCTCGATCCCACCCGGTCCCTGCCCGGCGCCGTCGGCAAGGCCCGCAACACCCAGGCCCGGCCGAGCCCGGACTCCGGCGGCGAACCAGACCCGAGCTGAACCACGCGCCGGACCACCCGGGCGCGGGGCGCCGGGTCCGCGCCGCTAGCGTGCCCGTCATGGTGCGATGGCGGGCGGGGATGGTGGCGGCGCTGCGACGGCAGTGGACCGGGGCGGTGGAGCTGGACGTCGACCTGCCCGACGGCACCCGGATGCGGGCGCTGGCCTACCCGGAGCTGGTCGGCACTCCCGAGCCCGGCGACCGGGTGCTGCTCAACGCCGGGGCGCTGCTGATGGGGCTGGGCACCGGCGGGTACGCCCTGGTGGTTGCTCTGCCGGACCGGCTGCCGCCCGACCCGCCGGACGCCGGCGACACCCGCGACGCCGGGCACCTCGTCAAGGCCCGCTACACCCCACTGCAACCGATCCTGCTCGGCGTCGACGAGGAGGCGTCCCCGCACCGGGACGTGCTGGCCGACGCCGACGACCTGGGCGGGCTGCCGGTCGTCACCGCCGACCTGCACTCGGCCCTGCCGGCGATCCTCGCTGGTATCCGGGCCGCGGCCCCGGACGCCCGGGTGGCGTACCTGCTCACCGACGGCGGGGCGTTGCCGGCCTGGTTCTCCCGTACCCTCGCCGGGCTGCGCGCCGAACTGGCCGGCACGATCACCGTCGGGCAGGCGTTCGGCGGCGACCTGGAGGCCACCACCCTGCACGGCGGCCTGCTCGCCGCCCGGTACGTGCTGCGCGCCGACGTGGCCGTGGTCGCGCAGGGTCCCGGCAACCTCGGCACCGGCACCCGGTGGGGCTTCTCCGGCGTGGCCGTCGGCGAGGCGGTCAACGCGATCGCCACGCTGGGCGGTCGACCCGTCGGGTCACTGCGGATCTCCGCCGCCGATCCCCGCCCCCGGCACCGGGGCGTGTCGCACCACAGCCTCACCGCGTACGGGCGGGTGGCGCTCGCCCCGGCGGAGCTGGTGGTGCCCGACGACCTGGACCCGGCGTTGGCCGCCGAGGTGGACGCGGCGCTGGCCCCGCTGGCCGGCCGGCACCGCATCGTCCGGGTGCCCACCGCCGGCCTCGACGCCGCGCTGCGGTCCAGCGTCGTGCCACTGTCCACGATGGGACGTGGCCTCGACGCCGACCACGCCTACTTCCTCGCGGCGGCGGCGGCCGGCCGCCACGCCACCACCCTGCTCCCCTGACCCCCCACGCCGCGGAGGGCGACCCGGATCAGCGGATCACGGGGCGCTTGTCCCGGGGTAGGGCTTCGATCAACTCCCGAGGCAGGTTGAGGGTGTCCGCGATGACCTGGGGTGGCGTGTTGGCCATCCACTGGGTCAGGGAGATGTCCTCGAAGCGGGGCTTGCGGAACATCTCCAGGAAGACCAGCGGCTCGTCGCCGAGGTTCTCGATGTAGTGGCCGTAGGCGAACGGCACATACCCGACGTCCCCGGAGCGCATGTCGAAGGTGCCCGCCACACCACTGCTGGCGAACACGCCCATCCGGCCGTGCCCGGAGAGGTAGTACTGCCACTCATCGTCGGTGGGATGCCAGTGCAGCTCCCGCATCCCACCCGGGTCGACCTCCACCAGAGCGGCGCAGATGGTGGTGGCCGCGGCGAACTGGGACACGTCGGCGATGCGTACCTGCCCACCGGCGAACCACTGCGGCTGCTGGGCGAGCAGCCGATGGCTCAGCGTGCGGGGCACATCCCCGGTCGGGCTCACCACCCGGTGCCGATCCAGCGGCGGCGGCACCTCTCCGGCGAAGATGTACTTCTCCCGCTCCGGGACCGAGTCGAGCTGCTCGGGCCGCCAGCCGAAGTTCTTCGCCAGCACGTCCTTCGGGGTGTGCGCGAAGAAATCGCTGATCAGGAACGTGCCGTTCTCGGTGAACGCCCCGTCGTCGAAGACCAGCAGGAACTCGACGCCCTCGTCGAGGGCCTGGATGTGGTGCGGCACCCCTTGCGGGAAGAACCACAGGTCACCGGCGCGCACGTCGTCGAGGAAGTTCCGGCCCTCCTGGTCGACGGCGCTGATCCGGGCGCTGCCGCGCGACACGTACGCCCACTCGGACTGCTTGTGCCAGTGCAACTCCCGGTACGCGCCCGGCTCCAACGCCATGTCCACGCCGCACAGCTCGGTGGCGACCGGCAGCTCCCGCACGGTGACCTCGCGGGTCCAGCCGCCCCGTTGGATGCGGGTGTGCGCGTCGGAGAAGGAGAACCGCAGGTTGGGCAGGGTGCCCGCGTCCGTGCTCGGTGGCGTCAACAGATCGGGGTTCTGCCGGTCCCGGACCACGTCGCGCGGCCCGGGGTCCCGCCAGCCGGCCTGTCCCCTCTGGGGTTGTGGCGTCGCCCTGTCCCCGCCCGTCATCGCCCGCTCCCTCCGTCGGCCAGCCCGATGCCACCGGGGCGCCGCGAGGTGCGGGCGTCCGGTGACCGGCGACGGGTACCCGGCCCCGAGACCCGGGCGGGCCAGCGGTGGCCCGGCCGGGCCAGCCACCGCCGACGGGCGGCGAAGAAGGCGAAGACCCGGGGATCAGGCGAGGAAGATGAGGGCGAGCCAGCCGCCCACGATGAGCACCAGCGCCAGGGCCAGCACCCAGGTCGGCACGGTGTACTCGCCGCGGCGGTTGCGGTCGATCTCGGCGCGGATCTTGTCCCGCCGGCGTTCGACCCAGTTCTGCCGCTCGGCGCCGCGCTCGGAGCGGTCGGAAGGTCCAGAAGTCGTCATGGCGCGCCCAGCCTACCGGGCCGGCCGGCCCCGCCGGCGGACACCACCGCCGGGGCCGGCACACCCGTCACATGCTGGCGATCAGCCGCTCCACCCGTTCGTCGTACGCCCGGAACGGGTCCTTGCAGAGCACGGTGCGCTGCGCCTGGTCGTTGAGCTTCAGGTGCACCCAGTCGACGGTGAAGTCCCGCCGCTTCTCCTGGGCGTGCCGGATGAACTCGCCGCGCAGCCGCGCCCGGGTGGTCTGCGGCGGGGTCTCCTTGGCCTCGAAGATCTCCGGATCGGTGGCCACCCGGTCCACGTCGCCACGGCGCTCCAGCAGCCCGTAGAGGCCGCGACCACGACGCACGTCGTGGTAGGCCAGGTCCATCTGCGCCACCCGGGGGTGCGACAGCGGCAGGTCGTGCTTGCGCTGGTAGCGCTCGATCAGCCGCAGCTTGCTGACCCAGTCGATCTCGCGGGAGACCGGCTCCAGGTCCCCGGTCTCCACCGCGCTCAGCACCCGGCCCCACAGCTCGACCACCCGCTTGGCCGCCTGGTCGCCCCCGCGGCGCTCCACGAACTCGGTGGCCTTGGCCAGGTATTCCTGCTGAATGTCCAGCGCGCTGACCTCCTTGCCGGAGGCCAGCCGGACCTTGCGCCGGCCCGTGATGTCGTGCGAGACCTCACGGATCGCCCGGATCGGGTTCTCCAGCGACAGGTCGCGCATCACCACCCCGGCCTCGATCATCCGCAGCACGATGTCGGCCGTGCCGACCTTGAGCAGCGTGGTGACCTCGTTCATGTTGGAGTCGCCGACGATCACGTGCAGCCGCCGGTAGCGCTCGGCGTCGGCGTGCGGCTCGTCGCGGGTGTTGATGATCGGGCGGCTGCGGGTGGTCGCCGAGGAGACGCCCTCCCAGATGTGCTCGGCCCGCTGTGACAGGCAGTAGACCGCGCCACGCGGGGTTTGCAGAACCTTGCCGGCCCCGCAGATCAACTGCCGGGTGACCAGGAAGGGGATGAGGACGTCGGCGAGCCGGCCGAACTCGCCGTGCCTGGAGACCAGGTAATTCTCGTGGCAGCCGTACGAGTTGCCGGCCGAGTCGGTGTTGTTCTTGAACAGGTAGATCTCACCCGCGATGCCCTCGTCGTGCAGTCGCTTCTCCGCGTCGACGAGCAGGCCCTCCAGGATCCGCTCGCCGGCCCGGTCGTGGGCGACCAGGTCGGTCACCGAGTCGCACTCCGGTGTGGCGTACTCCGGGTGCGACCCGACGTCCAGGTAGAGCCGGGCCCCGTTACGCAGGAACACGTTGCTCGACCGACCCCAGGACACGACGCGACGGAACAGATACCGCGCGACCTCGTCCGGGGACAGCCGCCGCTGCCCGCGATAGGTGCAGGTGACGCCGTACTCGGTCTCGAGGCCGAAGATTCGCCGCTCCATGGTGTGACATTAGCCGTCCGGAGGGCCCGTTCGTCACTGTCAGACCACAGGTCGCGCCCGGGGGGCGGTCACATACCGGTTGAGTGCGACATTCCGTCCGGCCCGCGCGCGCCGGCGGCGCCCCGCCCCGGATGCGCCGGCAACGGCGCGACGGCCCTCTCGGGATGCCGGCTCGCGTAGAGTGCTGAACCCGTGAGGATCCTCGTCACCGGCGGAGCGGGATTTATCGGCTCGGCGTACGTGCGCATGCTGCTCGGCGCGCCGGGCGGCGACGCGGGACTCCCGGTGAGCGAGCCGGACGTGGTGACCGTGCTGGACAAGCTGACCTACTCGGGCAACCTGACCAACCTCGACCCGGTGCGCGACGACCCCCGGCTGCGGTTCGTGCAGGGTGACATCTGCGACCCGGCCCTGGTCGACGAGGTTGTCGCCGGGCACGACGTGATCGTGCACCTCGCCGCCGAATCGCACGTCGACCGGTCCATCGCTGGCGCCGCCCCGTTCGTCACCACCAACGTGCTCGGCACCCAGACGCTGCTGGACGCCGCGCTGCGCCACGGCACCGGGCGGTTCGTGCACGTCTCCACCGACGAGGTCTACGGCTCGATCGACGAAGGTTCCTGGACCGAGACCTGGCCGTTGGCGCCCACCTCGCCGTACTCGGCCTCGAAGGCCGGCGCCGACCTGCTCGCCCTGGCCTACCACCGCACCCACGGCATGGACGTGGTGGTCACCCGCTGCTCCAACAACTACGGGCCGTACCAGTTCCCGGAGAAGGTCATCCCGCTGTTCGTCACGAACCTGCTCGACGGCGGCACCGTCCCGCTCTACGGCGACGGCGGCAACGTCCGGGACTGGCTGCACGTGCACGACCACTGCCGGGGCATCGCCCTCGTGCAGCACAAGGGCCGCCCCGGCGAGGTCTACCACATCGGCGGCGGCACCGAACTGACCAACCGGGAACTCACCGGCCGGCTGCTGGAAGCCTGCGGCGCCGGCTGGGACCAGGTGGTCCCGGTCCCCGACCGCAAGGGCCACGACCGCCGCTACTCGCTCGACACCATCAAGATCAGCGAAGAGCTGGGGTACGCCCCGAGCATCGACCTGGAACACGGTCTGGCCGCGACGGTCCGGTGGTACCGCGACAACCGGGCCTGGTGGGAGCCGCTGCGGTAGGGATTTACTCGGCCGTCTGCGTGCCCGACTTGTCCTCGAGATCGGCCGACCCGGCGGACGACGTGGGCTTGTGCGCCTCCTCGGTCGGCGACGTCGGCGCCTCGGCACGGTCCCCGGCCGGCGGCTCGGCGCCCCCGTCCAGCAGCGAGGTCAACGCCGCGCCGGTGATCCGGCGGAAGGTCCGCCCGACGCGCCGGCGGTCCAGCACCGCGACCTCAAGCTGGTTCGCGGCGATCGCCCGGGCGGCGCCGCCCTCCCCGCCGACGGTGCTCAACGCCTGCACCGCGACGTTCACCGCCTCCCCGAGCGACATGTCCGCCCGGTGGTTCGACTTCAGCACGCCGGTGATCGCCTCGGCCTGCCCACCCATCGCCATCCGCCCCGGCTCGTCGTTGACCGAACCGTCGTAGGTCAGTCGGTACAGCTCATCGTCGTCGGGAGTGGCACCGACCTCCGCCACGCAGATCTCCACCTCGAACGGCTTCGACTGCTCGGTGAAGATCGCGCCCAGCGTCTGCGCGAACGCGTTCGCCAGGGCCCGACCGGTGACGTCCCGCCGGTCGTAGCTGAGCCCGTTCAGGTCCGCCATCCGCACGCCGGCCCGGCGCAGGTTCTCGAACTCGTTGTACCGCCCGACGGCGGCGAAGCCGATCCGGTCGTAGATCTCACTGACCTTGTGCAGGGCGCTGGAGAGGTTCTCCGCGACGAAGAGCACCCCGCCGGCATAGCTGAGGACCACCGCGCTACGACCCCGGGCGATGCCCTTGCGGGCCAACTCGGAGCGGTCGCGCATGATCTGTTCGGGCGAGGCGTAGAACTGCATGGCCACGGCGGCGGTTCTCCTTACGGCGCTGAGCTGACGACTGCTGACTGGTGGGGGTGGGCGAGGGTCAACCGCCCGGGTTCTCCATCCGGCCGGAGACCACACCCTCGGCGATCGCCGCCGTTTCGGCGTCGGTCAGCCGGCGGGTGCCGTCGGCCGTCGCGGTCATCACCACCGGGTAGATCCGTCGGGTCAGGTCCGGTCCGCCGGTCGCGGTGTCGTCGTCCGCGGCATCGTAGAGCGCCTCGACCGCCAGCCGGGTCGCGTCGTCGACGGACAGGCCGGCCCGGAAGCGCTTCTTCAACGCGGACTTGGCGAAGAGCGAGCCGGAGCCGATCGCGTCGTAGCCGGTCTCCTCGTACGGGCCGCCGGTCACGTCGAAGCTGAAGATCCGGCCAGCCCGCGCCGGGTCCGCGCAGGCGAGGTCGAAGCCGGCGAAGAGTGGCACCACCGCCAGCCCCTGCATGGCGGCGCCCAGGTTGCCCCGGATCATCGAGGCCAGCCGATTTGCCTTGCCGTCCAGCGAGAGCATGGCGCCCTCGATCTTCTCGTAGTGCTCCAGCTCCACCTGGAACAGTCGCATCAGCTCGATGCCGATGCCCGCGGTGCCCGCGATGCCGACCAGCGAGTACGCGTCCGCCGGGTGCACCTTCTCGATGTCGCGCTGGGCGATCAGGTTGCCCATGGTGGCCCGGCGGTCGCCGGCCATCACCACACCGTCAGCGGCCGCGATGGCCACGATGGTGGTCGCGTGCGGCGCCAGGTCGGCGGCCATGCCCGGTGGCAGCGGCCGTCGACCGGGCAGCATCTCGGGCGCCACCCGGCTCAGGAACGTGGTGAAGGACGACGTCCCCGCGTTGGTGAACACATCTGGTAGACGCCCGGATGGATCAAAGCCCGCTGCCACGTGGTTCCTCTCAGGTACGTGATCGCCCTGGCCAGCCTCATGGGACTGTCACGGAACTGGCCAAGACCACCGTTGCAGTTGAAGCAGAGTATCCCGCGCACCCATCCGGTGCGATGATCGTGGTCCAGATGTTCCGGATCGGGGCGCTCACAGATGGCGCACACGCCGCCCTGCTCGGCCAGGAGCTCGTCGAACTCCTTCTGCCCCACGCCGTAGCGCCGCCGCAGGTGGTATTCGCGCGTGCCGCCGTATAGCCGCTGCGCGGTCTCCTTGCTCCGGTCATTATGGCAGGGTTTGCAGTAGCTGTGCCGACCACTGGCCTTAGCCCTGATAGTGGGAAAATCCGCCAGCGGCTTGATCTGCTCGCAATCCGGGCACCACTTGAGACCCTGACCAACCGGCGTCGCCGACCGTCGCTGCGGGGAGACGCCTCGTTTGCGGCGACTGACCTCCGACCGGGCGTTCGCGCACGACTTGCAGTAGAAGGCGAGCCCGCCCGTCCGTCGACGGTCGCTGTGGAACTCAGTGCGTGGCAGTAACCGCTTGCAGTCCGGGCATATCTTGTCCGATCGGCCTGGCAAATCGGACATATGCCTCATTGGCCCCCTTTTTGGACGTAACCCCTCACGAATTCTTCTGCATTCTCTTCAAGAACGGAGTCGATCTCGTCGAGCAGGTCGTCGACGTCCTCGGTGATCTCGGCGTGCCGCTCCGCCACCTCAGGGTTGGCCTCGGTGGTGACGTCCTCGATCTCCTCGCCCTGCCGGGACTTGCCGGACTGCGACTGACCGCCGCTGTCACGAGTGGCCATAGCTGCCTCCTCTAGATCGCCTGGCATGAAATCTACCCCGTCGAGGCGACAGAAAGCCCCCGCGTCAGCCGTGTTCGGGTGGCACCGATCGCCGATCCCCGACGGGCGCGGCGTCGCTCACCGGCCGGTCAACGTCTCCAGGAGGTCCTTGGCGCTGGCGCAGCGGTCGAACAATGCCCCGACGTGCGCGCGGGTGCCCCGTTCCGGCTCCATCATCGGCACCCGGACCAGCGACTCCCGGCCCACGTCGAAGATCACCGAATCCCAGCTGGCGGCGACCACCTCGGAGGCGTACTGCGCCAGGCAGCGACCGCGGAAGTAGGCCCGGGTGTCCTCGGGCGGCTCGGTCATCGCGGTGCGCGTCTCCTCGTCGGTGAGCAGCGTCTTCATCGCCCCCCGGGAAACCAGCCGGTGGTAGAGGCCCTTCTCCGGCCGGACGTCGGAGTATTGCAGGTCGACGAGCTGGAGCTTGTGCGCGCCCCAGCCGAGCTTCTCCCGCTCCCGGTAGCCCTCCAGCAGCCGCTGCTTCGCGACCCAGTCCAACTCGTCGGCGCAGAGCATCGGATCGCGACCCAGCCGGTCCAGCACGCTCTCCCAGCGGTCGAGGACGTCGGTGGTCTGCTCGTCCACGTCCGTGCCGTAGCGGTCGTCGACAAAGGACCGGACCCGCTCCAGGTAGGCCCACTGCACGTCCAGCGCGGTGAGCCGGCGGCCGTCGCGCAGCCGCATCCGGTGGGTCAGGGACGGGTCGTGGCTGACCGCACGCAGCTCTGAGACCGGGTCGGCGATGCCGAGGTCCGGGCCGAGCGCCTTCTCCTCGATCATGGTGAGGATCAGCGCGGTGGTGCCGACCTTGAGGTAGGTCGAGATCTCCGAGAGGTTGGCGTCGCCGATGATGACGTGCAGCCGGCGGTACTTGTCGGCGTCGGCGTGCGGCTCGTCCCGGGTGTTGATGATGGGGCGCTTGAGGGTGGTCTCCAGACCCACCTCGACCTCGAAGAAGTCGGCGCGTTGG
This sequence comes from Micromonospora sp. NPDC005163, assembly GCF_053599835.1. Taxonomy (NCBI): domain Bacteria; kingdom Bacillati; phylum Actinomycetota; class Actinomycetes; order Micromonosporales; family Micromonosporaceae; genus Micromonospora; species Micromonospora sp. NPDC005163. The sequence goes on along the minus strand of NZ_JBSFYP010000030.1, from coordinate 26,818 downwards.
GAGATCTGGAAGCCGCTCTGGCCGCCGTCCTGGCCGATGCCGACGCGGCCGGCGCCGCAGACGATCTGCCGGGTGACGAAGAAGGGCGTCAGGTACGCCACGATGTCGGCGAACGGGGTCTGCCGGCGCATCAGGTAGTTCTCGTGCGCGCCGTAGCTGGCGCCCTTGTTGTCGGTGTTGTTCTTGTAGAGGTGGATCGGCTGGCTGCCGGGGATGGTGGCGGCCCGGCGGGACGCCTCGGCCATCACCCGCTCGCCGGCCTTGTCCCAGCGCACCACGTCGCGCGGGTTGGTCACCTCGGGGGTGGAGTATTCCGGGTGGGCGTGGTCGACGTAGAGCCGGGCGCCGTTGGTGAGTATCACGTTGGCCAGGCCGAGGTCCTCGTCGGCGAGGGCCTCGGCGGGGTCGTAGGCGGCCCCGGAGTAGGTGAAGCCGCGCGCGTCGCGCAGCGGCGATTCCTCCTCGTAGTCCCACCGGGCCCGCCCACCCCGGTTGAGCTCGGGGCGGGCTCCGTATGCGTTGACCACCTGGGACGAGGTGACCATCGGGTTGGCTCCGGCCTGGCCGGGCACGGAGATGCCGTACTCGATCTCGGTGCCCATGATCCGTCTTACGCTCATCGACCTACCCGCTTCGCTCGCCCGACCCGGTCCCCCGTCACGTCGAGCGTAGTCCGACAGATCGGGGACGGGGGCACGCCGGTGCAGCCGTGTCACCGGTGTCGTCGCCGCGCCCGGGTCCACAGAAAACGGTTGGGGGCCCGGGACGCGTCGCGTCCCGGGCCCCGGCCGTTGCTAGCTGTGGCTCAAAGGTACTGGCCGGTGTTGCTGGCGGTTTCGATGGACCGCCCGGCCTCGGCGCCCTTGCCGCCGGAGACCAGCGTGCGGATGTAGACGATCCGCTCGCCCTTCTTGCCGGATATCCGGGCCCAGTCGTCGGGGTTGGTGGTGTTGGGCAGGTCCTCGTTCTCCCGGAACTCGTCGACGCAGGCGTCGAGCAGGTGCTGCAGGCGCAGCCCCTTGCGCCCGGAGGTGAGGAACTCCTTGATGGCCATCTTCTTGCTGCGGTCGACGATGTTCTGGATCATCGCGCCGGAGTTGAAGTCCTTGAAGTAGAGGACTTCCTTGTCACCGTTGGCGTAGGTGACCTCGAGGAAGCGGTTCTCCTCGGTCTCCGAGTACATCCGCAGCACCACGGCGTCGATCATGGCCGCGACGGTGGCCTGGGGGTCGGCGCCGTGCTCGGCCAGGTCGTCCGGGTGCAGGGGCAGCCCGGAGAGGATGTACTTGGAGAAGATGTCCTTCGCCGCTTCGGCGTCCGGCCGCTCGATTTTGATCTTCACGTCGAGCCGACCCGGACGCAGGATCGCCGGGTCGATCATGTCTTCCCGGTTGGAAGCGCCGATGACGATGACGTTCTCCAGCCCCTCCACGCCGTCGATCTCGCTGAGCAGCTGCGGGACGATCGTGTTCTCCACGTCGGAGGAGACACCGGAGCCACGGGTCCGGAAGATCGAGTCCATCTCGTCGAAGAACACGATCACCGGGGTGCCCTCGCCGGCCTTCTCCCGGGCTCGCTGGAAAATCAGCCGAATGTGCCGCTCGGTCTCGCCGACGTACTTGTTGAGCAGCTCCGGGCCCTTGATGTTGAGGAAGAAGCTGGTGTGCTTCTCCTTGCCCTGCCGCTCGGCGATCTTCTTGGCCAGCGAGTTGGCCACCGCTTTGGCGATCAGCGTCTTGCCGCAGCCGGGCGGGCCGTAGAGCAGGATGCCCTTGGGCGGGCGGAGCTGGTGCTCACGGAACAGGTCCGCGTGTAGGAAGGGCAGCTCCACCGCGTCGCGGATCTGCTCGATCTGCGACTGGAGGCCACCGATGTCGGTGTAGCCGACGTCGGGCACCTCCTCCAGGACCAGCTCCTCGACCTCGCTCTTCGGGATCCGCTCGTACGCGTACGAGGAGCGGGGCTCGATCATGAGCGAGTCGCCGGCCCGGATCGCCGAGCCGATGAGCGTCTCGGCGAGGTGCACGATGCGCTCCTCGTCGGAGTGAGAGACCACCAGTGCCCGGTCACCCGGCGCACCGCCCGGCCCCTCCAGGATCTCCTTGAGCATCACCACCTCGCCGACCCGCTCGTAGCCGAACGCGTCGACGATGTTGAGCGCGTCGTTGAGCAGGACCTCCTGGCCACGGCGCAGCTCGGCCACGTCGAGCGAGGGCGAGACGGCGACCCGCAGCTTGCGACCGCCGGTGAAGACGTCCACCGTGCCGTCGTCGTGCTTGGCCAGGAAGACGCCGTAGCCACTCGGCGGTTGTGCGAGGCGGTCGATCTCCTCCTTGAGCGTCACAATCTGCGTGCGAGCCTCCTTGAGGGTGCTCACCAGCCGGTCGTTGTTCTCGGTCAGCCGCGCCAACTGAGCCTGGGTGGCCGCCAGCCGCTCTTCGAGCTGCCGGACGTGTCGGGGGCTTTCGGTCAACTTGCGCCGCACCAGGGCGAGTTCCTCTTGAAGGAACGCGACCTGCGTGGAGAGATCGTGGGCTTCCTTCTCCCACCGTGCGGCGCGCGAGTCCGCGTCGTCGCTGCGTGCCACGTCCCACCTCCCCGGGGGGCTTGAACGTTCTGCCCTAACACTAGCCGCTATGAGGCCGATTCGGTCCCACGCAACACCCTCGTCACCGAACCTTGATCGCCAAGGGTGGCCTGGCGGGCCGGTACTGGCGTTCGGGTACCGTCGGACCGTACGACGGGAGAACATGGGGGGTGCTCCGGTGGCCGAGGTCGCGACCGACCAGTTGCAGGTCTGGGTGGACCAGGATCTCTGCACGGGCGATGGGCTCTGTGTGCAGTACGCGCCGGAGGTGTTCGAGTTCGACATCGACGGCCTGGCGTACGTCAAGGGCGCCGACGGTGAGCTGCGGATGGCGCCGGGCAGCCGGGTGGACGTGCCCGAGCACCTGCGGCTCGAGGTGATCGACTCCGCGAAGGAGTGCCCGGGCGACTGCATCCACGTCGTGCGGGGCGACGGTGTCGAGGTCGCCGGCCCGGACGCCGAGGACTGAGCCACCCGCCAACCGGCGCGGCCCCCGGCACGAGGGGGTAGGGCTCAGAGCAGCGGGCGGCCGACCACCGAGGCGACCAGCCGGGCAAAATCTTCCAACCGGGCGATCTGCCCGGCGCCGCCGTCGTCGAGGGTCTTGCCGAAGCGCAGCGCGTCGTGCCGCGGCGTGCCGACGATCTCCTCGCTCGGCGGCGCCTCGTCCAGCGAGGTGAGCAGCAGATACACGTCGATGCTGTCGACACGGATCTCGCCGCTGTCGGTGCGGTTGAGCCGGCGACGGCAGCCGACCTCGGTGACGGTGGAGACCGGCACCACTCGCAGCGACGACGTCATCGACCCCGGCGGGCCCTCCGTCGGCGGCACGTCCTCGCCGTGCCAGAGGATCAACCGGCTGCCGTCGCAGACCACGACCTCCTGCCACACGCCGTTGACCTCGTTGACGAAGCGTTCCAGGGTGAAGCCGAGCACCGACGCGCCGCGCAGCACCCCGCCGAGCGCCTCCAGGGCCACGTCCGGGTCGCGCAGGTAGGCGCGCGCCGCCGACTCCAGGTCCTGGTAGGGCGACCAGTCCGGAAACACCGCGGGCAGATCGCCGCCGCCGTAGCCCGGTCGGCTCATGCCGCAGCCTCCCCCCGCGCACCCACACCGACCCGCCTGCTCGCACCGGCCCGGACGCCCGCACCCGCACGCGTGCTCACGCCGGCCCGCCCAGCTCGATGGTCACGGCCTGTCCATCTCCCCCGTCGCGTCGGGCTCCACACCCGCCGCCTGCGCGGCGGCCGCCTGTCGGGCCGCCTCCGCCTGTCGGGCCGCCTCCGCCTCGCGCAGCACCTGCCGGCGCTGCACGTACGCCTCAGTGCCCTTGCTGGGCTTGCGGCGGCGAGGCGGCGCGGTGACCCCGGGGGCCAGCTTGCGGGCGGAGACCAGGAACGCGGTGTGCGCGATCATCCGGTGGTCCGGCCGGACGGCGAGGCCCTCGGCGTGCCAGTCCCGCACCAGCGACTCCCAGGCCCGCGGCTCGGTCCAGCCGCCGCGCTCGCGCAGCGCCTCCACCAGCTCGGAGAGCTGGGGCGTGGTGGCCACGTAGCCGATGAAGACGCCGCCGGGCACCAGCGCCCGCTCGACCATGTCGAGCGTCTCCCACGGGGTGAGCATGTCCAGGATGATCCGGTCGAAGCCGGTCTCCTGGCACTGCGCGACGTCGCCGACGTGCAGGTTCCAGGCCGGGTGCGGCCCGTTGAAGAACGACTCGACGTTGCGCCGCGCGATCTGGGCGAAGTCGTCCCGCAGCTCGAACGAGTGCAGCTCCCCCTCGGTGCCGACCGCGCGCAGCAGTGAGCAGCTCAGCGCGCCGGAGCCGGCGCCGGCCTCCAGGACCTTCGCGCCGGGAAAGATGTCGCCCATCGCGACGATCTGCGCCGAGTCCTTCGGGTAGATCACCTGCGCGCCGCGCGGCATGGACAGCACGTAGTCCGACAGCAGCGGCCGTAGCGCCAGGAAGGCCGTGCCGCCGCCGGTGGTGGTGACCACGCTGCCGTCGGGCAGGCCGATCAGCGCGTCGTGCGCCAGGATGCCGCGGTGGGTGTGGAACTCCTTGCCGGGCTCCAGCGTCACGGTGTGCATCCGCCCCTTGGGGTCGGTCAGCTGCACCCGGTCGCCGGGCCGGAACGGCCCGCGGTGCACGGGTGTCAGTGCCGGGGAGGCGGCGTCGGCCGGGACGGTGGAGGGAGTTGCGGTCACGATGTCATCTTCCGGTCGGGTTCGAGGACCTGCGCGAGGTCCGCGATGTGCAGAATGCCGACGACATCTTCGCCTGCCGTCACCACGTACTGCGCGCCCGGGTGGCTCTGCACGGCCTCCATCACCCGCTCGCCGTCCAGCCCGACCGGCAGCGCGGGGAGCGCGCCCAGCGACCGGGCGACGGCGTCCACGGCCAGCCACGGGCGGCGATCGGCGGGTACCGCCTCGGCGGCGGCCGGGTCGACCAGCGCGACCGGCCGGCCGGTGGAGTCCGTGACCAGCAGCGCGGCGGCGGGCTGCCCACCCTCGGCGCGCCGGCGCTGGGCCTCGGACAGCGGTGTGCCGGTGGTCACCGGCCAGACCGGCCGGGCCAGGCGGGACAGGTCGATCAGCGGGAACCGGCGGCTGACCCGGGCGGCCCGGATCGACTGCCCGGCGCCGCGCCAGAGGGTGACGGCGACCAGCAGCATCAGCGGCAGCGCCAGTGGCGCCAGGAAGCCGCCGACGGTGAGCAGGAGGACCAGGATCGTGGTGCCGACGGCGACGACGCGGCCGGCCCAGCCGGCGACCTCGGTGCCGCGGTGCCGGTCGCCGGTCAGCCCCCACACCGCGGCGCGCAGCGCCCGGCCGCCGTCGAGTGGCAGCCCGGGCAGGCTGTTGAACAGCGCGACGATGACGTTGCTCACCGCGAGCTGGAAGGCGAGCTGATGAGCCACGCCGCCCACCGGCAGGGCGAGCGTGGCGGCGACCGCGACGACGGCCAGCACCGCGGAGACCGCCGGGCCGGCCAGTGACACCAGCAGGTCGACGCGGGGAGACGGGGCGTCCCGGTCCATCTCGGTGTAGCCGCCGAGCAGTTCCAGAGTGATCCCGCGCACACCGATGCCGTAGCGGCGGGCGGTGAGCGCGTGGCCCAGCTCGTGCAGCAGCACCGAGCCGAGCAGCGACACCACGAACCCGAAGCCGATCAGATAGCCACTGATCTGCGGCAGGTCCAGCTGCCGGCGAGCGAACTCCGCGTACAGCACGGCGACCAGCGCGGCGAGCAGGAGCATCGAGGCGTTGAGGTGCAACGGCACTCCGAACACCCGGCCCACGTTCAGGCCGGTGCGCCGGTCGGGTCGCCGCGGCGGTCGGGATGTCTGCTCCATCGGGACGATGCTACGGACCGGTGGCGCCCCGGGGCGGGTGGCGGTCGGTGTCACACCGGTGCCCTAACCTTTGCCGACATGACGGCGGAACCGGTCACCACCCACCAGTCCCCCTCCCCGGCGCAGGTGCCGCCGACGGTGCGGGCCTCGCTGTCCCCGTCGCGGGCGGCGGATTTCAAGACCTGCCCGCTGCTCTACCGGTTCCGCAGCATCGACCGGCTGCCCGAGCGGACCACCATTGAGCAGGCCCGGGGCACCCTGGTGCACGCGGTGCTGGAGCGCCTGTTCGACCTGCCCGCCCAGAGCCGCACACCGGCCGCGGCAGGTGACCTGGTGGCCCCGCAGTGGGACCGGATGGTCACCGAGCAGCCGGAGCTGGCCGGGATCTTCGACGGCGCGGAGCCGGCCGGCCCCGTGGAGTTCCTGCGCTCCGCCGCCGGGCTGCTGGAGGGCTACTTCGCGGTGGAGGACCCCACCCGGTTGGAGCCGGCCGAGCGGGAGAGTCTGATCTCGGCGGTGGTCGACGAGGAGCTGCTGATCCGGGGTTACCTCGACCGGCTCGACGTGGCCCCGGACGGCGCGCTGCGGGTGGTCGACTACAAGACCGGCGGCGCCCCCCGGGAGGCGTTCGAGGCGCGGGCGCTGTTCCAGCTGAAGTTCTACGCGCTGGTGCTGTGGCGCACCCGAGGGGTGGTGCCCAGGGTGCTGCGACTGCTCTACCTGCGCGACGCCGAGGTGTTGGACTACACGCCGGACGCCGAGGAGCTGGTCCGCTTCGAGCGCACGGTGGTGGCGCTGTGGCGGGCGATCGAGCAGGCCACCGCCCGGCAGGATTTCCGGCCCCGCCCGAGCCGTCTCTGCGACTGGTGCAGCCACCAGGCGCTGTGCCCCAGTTTCGGCGGCACCCCACCACCGTTCCCGGTCGGTGTGGCCGGCGCCGATCCCCTGCGCGATGCCCGGTCCGGTCCGGCGGCGCCGGGCGCCGACGACTGACCTCCGGTGCGGCGCACGCCCGTCACCGCGCCTCCTGACCCCTCGCGCCGAGCCACCTCGGGGGCCTCAGGCCGACCGGACAGGGGCCACGCCGATCGGGACACGGCGGCTGGCCGAGCTCTACGGTGGTCCGCGGCGCATCGGTAGGCATGCGCGAGGATGACCGGTGCGGCAGCACGGCGTCGGCGCGGGACAGGGGGACGAGATGACCGAACGGGTGGCCTCGGCGCGGCCGGTGCGGATCCTGCTCGCCGACGACCAACCGCTGCTGCGCACCGGGTTCCGGATGGTGCTGGGCGCCGAGGGTGACCTCCACGTGGTGGCGGAGGCCGGCGACGGCCTGGAGGCGGTGGAGCTGTCCCGCCGGCTGCTGCCCGACGTCGTGCTGATGGACATCCGGATGCCCCGGATGGACGGGGTGGCCGCGACCCGGGCGATCGTCGACGCCCGACTGCCGGTGCGGGTGCTGGTGCTGACCACGTTCGATCTGGACGAGTACGTCGTGGGCGCGCTGCGCGCCGGAGCCAGCGGATTCCTGGCCAAGGACGTCCCGGCCGAGGAGCTGATCGCGGCGATCCGCACGGTGGCCGGCGGGGACGCGGTGGTGGCGCCACGGATCCTGCGGCGGCTGCTGGACCGCTTCGCCGACCTGCTGCCCGACCCGGCGGCGACGCCGTCGGCCGTGCTCAGCACGCTCACCTACCGGGAGCGCGAGGTGCTGGTGCAGGTGGCCCGGGGGCTGTCCAACGCCGAGATCGCGGCGGTGCTGTCGGTCAGCGAGACCACCATCAAGACCCACGTCGGGCACGTGCTGACCAAGCTGCGGCTGCGTGACCGGGTGCAGGCGGTGGTGCTGGCGTACGAGTCGGGGCTGGTCCGTCCCCGGGCGTAGCTCCCTGGCGGCAGCTACCTCACTCGGCGTACCCGCAGATCCCTCCCAGGGGCGACGCCCCCGGTTGCCGCGCTCACCTACCGTGACCGGAGATGGCTCGGCGCGGTTGACCCTCTCGTGGGGTCAGCTCCTAGCGTGCGGCCTGGAAGCGTTCCGCCGGTCAGAAAACACGTGGACCGGCCGTCGGGTCAGGGGCAACCCTGAGCCGGCATGGGGGTGCACCCGCAGCGTGAAATCCGCGCCGGGTCACCCCGTGGGCGGACGGGACGGGCGCGTGCAGCGCCGATGATGGAAACGGTCGTGCCGGACCAGCGGGGGCGGCGCGTATTGGCAGAGACGGAAGAGGTAGATGACGTGACCGCGACGGTAGGCCAGCAGGCGCAGGCCGCGGCCAGGGCGAACGACGTGTGGAAGGTGTACGGCAGCGGCGAGGCGCAGGTCATCGCGCTGCGCGGGGTGAGCGCGGAGTTCGAACGCGGCCGGTTCACCGCGATCATGGGCCCGTCGGGTTCCGGCAAGTCGACGCTGATGCACTGCCTGGCCGGCCTGGACTCGGTGACCCGGGGGACGGTGGCGATCGGTGAGACGACCGTCACAGGGCTGGGCGACTCCGGGCTGACGAAGCTGCGCCGGGACAAGGTGGGCTTCATCTTCCAGCAGTTCAACCTGCTGCCCACGCTGACCGCGAAGGAGAACATCCTGCTGCCGCTGTCGATCGCCGGGCGCAAGCCGGACCCGGCCTGGTACGACACTGTGATCGACACGGTCGGTCTGCGGGACCGGCTGGACCACCGGCCGGCGCAGCTCTCCGGCGGGCAGCAGCAGCGGGTGGCGTGCGCGCGGGCGTTGGTGTCCCGCCCCGAGGTGATCTTCGCGGACGAGCCGACCGGCAACCTGGACTCCCGCTCCGGCGCGGAGGTGCTCAACTTCCTGCGCAACTCGGTGCGTGAGCACGGCCAGACGATCGTGATGGTCACCCACGACCCGACCGCCGCCGCATACGCCGACCGGGTGGTCTTCCTCGCCGACGGGGAGATCGTCTCGGAGCTGATCGAGCCGACCGCCGACACGGTGCTGGACACCATGAAGAAGCTGGACACCCCGACCGAGGTGGGCAACTGATGTTCCGGGCGACACTGAAGAGTCTGCTGGCCCGCAAGGTCCGGCTGATCCTGTCCGGGCTGGCGGTGGTGCTCGGAGTGATGTTCGTCTCCGGCGCCTTCGTGCTCACCGACACCCTGGGCCGCTCCTTCGACTCGGTCTTCGCCGACGGCTTCTCCGAGATCGACGTGAACGTCGCGGCGAAGCCGAAGGTGGAGGTCAGCGAGGTCCAGGGCGAGCAGACCGCCAACCCGGTGCCCGCCGCGGTGGTGGACCGGGTGAAGCAGGTGCCGGGGGTGGCCTCGGCGACCGGCATCGTCAACGCCGACGGCGCCCGCGTGATCGGCAGCAACGGCAAGGTGGTCACCTCGTTCGGTCCGCCGCAGTTGGGCGAGAACTGGACCGGGGAGAGCGAACTGCTGCAACTGCGCGAGGGCCGCGGGCCACAGGCCGAGGACGAGATCGTCATCAACAAGTCGCTCGCCACGGCGGCGAAGCTGCAGGTCGGCCAGAAGGTCGGGGTGCTCACCGCGTTCGAGTCGAAGAAGCGCGACTTCACGCTCGTCGGCATCCTCGGTTACAGCGGCGACCGGGACTCGATCGGTGGGGTCAACGAGGTCTTCTTCACCACCCCTGTGGCGCAGCGGTTGATGCTCGGCGCGCCGGACGCGTTCAGCAGCATCACCGTACGCGCCGCCGACGGAGTCTCCGACGAGGCGCTGCGCGACGACGTGGCCCGCACCCTGGGCGCGCAGTACGAGGTGAAGACCGGTGAGCAGGTGGCCGCGGACGCCGCGGCCAGCCTCAAGGAGGGCCTCTCCTTCTTCAACAAGATCCTGCTCGGCTTCGCCGCGGTGGCGCTGCTGGTGGGCACCTTCCTGATCCTGAACACCTTCTCGATCATCGTCGCCCAGCGCACCCGGGAGTTGGCGCTGATGCGGGCCATCGGGGCCAGCGGCCGGCAGATCATCGGCTCGGTGGTGCTGGAGGCCATCGCGGTGGGGCTGATCGCCTCGGTGCTCGGCCTGGCGGCCGGCATCGGCGTGGGCGCGCTGCTGGCGTTCCTGTTCGGCAAGCTGGCCGGTGGGCTCACCCTGGCCGGGATCGGCGTGCCGGCGGCTGCGGTGATCGGCTCGTTCGCCGTCGGACTGGTGATCACCGTGGTGGCGGCGCTGCTGCCGGCGCTGCGGGCGTCCCGGATCCCGCCGATCGCCGCCATGCAGGACGTGGCCACCCCGGACCGGCCATTAACCAAGATCACGATCGCCGGGTCGGTGGTCACCGGCATCGGCGCGGTGCTGCTCTTCCTCGGGCTCAGCGGCAACGCCAGCGGCCAGACGCTGCCCACCATCCTGGGCGGGGTGCTGTTCGCCTTCATCGGCGTGGCGCTACTGACGCCCCTGATCAGCCGGCCGGTGGTGAGCCTGCTCGGGGCGATCTTCTCCTGGTCGGTGCCGGGCAAGCTGGGCCGGCTGAACTCGGGCCGCAACCCGCGCCGTACCGCGATCACCGCCGCCGCCCTGATGGTCGGCATCGCGTTGGTCACCGGAGTCACGGTGATCCTCGACTCGGCCAAGGGCAGCATCAGCGCTCTCGCCGAGGACACCATCAAGGCCGAGCTGGTGATCTCCGGTGTGCAGGGCGGCCCGCGGCCGCCGAGCTTCGACCCGGGGGTGCTGGACCAGGCCAAGGCCCTGCCCGGCGTGCAGATGGTCGACGGCGAGTACGGCGACATGGCGAAGCTCAACGGCGAGAGCACCTGGGTCGCGGCGAGCAGCGACGTCGCGTCGCTGCGGCAGATCTTCGGTGCCAAGCCCACCGCCGGTGACATCGACCGACTCAGCCCGACCCAGATGCTGGTCAGCTCGGACACCGCCGACTCCCGCGGCCTGTCGGTGGGCTCGACGGTGAACGTGCAGCTGACCCGGGGCGAGGCGCGGACGTACACGGTCAGCGGCATCTACGAGTCGTCCCAGCTGACCAACCCGGTGATGCTGCCGGTGACGGCGGCGAAGGACTTCGCCATCCCGCAGCCCATCCAGGGCTTCATCCAGCTGGCCCCCGGCACTCGAGTCGCCGACGTGCAGCCGCAGGTGGAGACGCTGCTCGCGGACAGCCCCGAGGTGTCGGTGGCCGATCGGCAAGCGTTCATCAAGCAGCAGACCGGTCAGCTCGACGCGCTGCTCACGATGATCCAGATTCTGCTGGCGCTGGCCATCGTGATCGCCGTGCTCGGCATCATCAACACCCTGGCGCTGTCGGTGCTGGAGCGGACCCGCGAGCTGGGTCTGCTGCGGGCGATCGGCCTGCGCCGCGGGCAGACCATGGGCATGATCACCGTGGAGGCCGTGGTGATCTCCGTGTTCGGCGCGCTGCTCGGCGTGGTGGTCGGCAGCGGCCTCGGCGCAGCGGTGGTCGAGGCACTCAAGGACGAGGGAATCACCGACCTGATCCTGCCGTGGGGGCAGATGGGTGTCTTCCTCGGTCTCGCCGCGATCATCGGGGTGGTGGCCGCGGTGCTCCCCGCGGTCCGGGCGGCCCGGATCAACGTCCTGGGCGCGATCGCCCACGACTGACCGCTCACCACGGAACCCCGGCGCCGCTCGCGGCGTCGGGGTTCCGTGCCGTCGGCCCCCGGTCAGCCGGTCGCGCCGGCCCGGTCGACCAGCAGCGCGGCAAGCAGATCCAGGTCCGCGCCGGTCAGGCTCTCCAACTGGTGTACGCCGGGCATGCTCGGCAACGGCGCCTCCGCGGGTACGGCCAGCACCGCCGCGCCGGCGGCGAGCGCGCTGGCCACCCCGGTCGGCGAGTCCTCGATCGCCACGCAGCGGCCGATCGGCACATCCAGCAGCCGGGCGGCGGTCAGGTACGGCTCCGGGTGCGGCTTGACCGCGACCACCTCGTCGCCGCAGACGACCACGTCGAAGCTGTCCCGGCCGAGGGTGTCCAGGGCGATCTCGACCAGCGGCCGGCCGCTGGAGGTGACCAGCGCGGTGGGGATGCCCGCCGCCCGGACCGCGCGCAGCAGGGCGAACGCGCCCGGACGCCAGCGCAGCCCGCCGCGGAACAGCTCCAGGATCCGGGCGTTGATCCACGCCGCGCTGGCCCCCGGGTCCCGTTCGGGCTGGCCCAGGTCGTCGTGCAGGATGCGCATCGACTCGGCCATGCTGGTGCCGACGATCGTCCGGCGGGCGGCGACGGAGAGTTCACCGCCGTACTCCCGCGCCAGTTCCTGCAGTGCGACGTCCCACAGCTTCTCGCTGTCGACCAGCGTGCCGTCCATGTCGAAGAGCACGGCGGCGGGGTGATGGCTGCTCAGCGGATCCTCCAGGGTCGTGGCCGACACACCGGCGATCCTGCCAGGGCCCGCCGCCGCAGATGGCGGCGGCGGGCGCCGGGGTGACGCGGGCAACCCGGTCAGCCCAGGTCGCAGGCCTTCAGAGAGCGCTCGTAGCCGCGGAAGAACGACTCGGTGCGCTGCTCGGAGGTGCCGTGCGAACCCTCGGCGAACCACGGCTGGTCCGGGTCGTCGCCGACGGCCGCCACCCCCTCCCGGAACTCCTCCAGGTCACCCTCGGCCAGGTTCAGGTCGCCGGAGCGCACCGAGTCGCCGAGGTACGCCCCGGCCATGCAGTCGGCCTGCAACTCCTGCTGGATGGTGAAGCTGTAGTTGATGCCGAGCCGCACCTGGATGCCGTGGGCGTACTCGTGCCCGAGCAGGTAGAACACGAACGCGTCACCGACCTGCCGGAACGCCGCCACCGACCAGGCGATGTCGTAGGCGATGAAGTCGCCCCGTGAGCAGTAGACCGCGTTGTTGCGTGGCAGCGGCTGGCCGCCGCAGGACACCTCACCCGCCCGCTGGTACGAGGTGATCCGCCGGATGGGCTGGAAGCCCTGCCCGGACGCCTTGAACTGGGCCGCCCAGTACCGCTCGGCGACCGCCTGGGCGTCGGCGACGTCCTGCTTGAACTCGGCGACGCTGGTGGTGCTGTCGGCCCGGGTGGTGCTGGGCCCCGGCGAGGCCGCCGACCGGTCCGGCGTCGGGCGCTCACCCTCGGGCTCGGCCAGCCCACCGCCGGCGCACGCGGCCGACACCAGCGCGGCGATCAGCAGCCCCACCAGCGGACCCCGGGCGTCGCGCCCCGATCGTGCCCCCACGGTGCCTCCCCTGGCGTCGGTGCTGAGCTACGCAGTACCCCGACGATACGGTCACCACGCCCACCACCTCATTCACGTGCGTGGCCGCCGGGTGGTTCACGGTTCAGGCGCGGTTCACGGCGCCGGCGTTCAACCGCCACAATGGGCCGGGGCGGGTCGCCGTCCAGTGAGGAGGGTCGTCGTGCACGTGCTGGGCAGCCGCCGGCGCAGCCAGCCAGCCCCGCCGCACATCGTGTGGCGGTCGCTGCGCGACCCGTACGAGGCCGGCAGCCGGCCCTGGCTGGAGCTTCGCGACGACGAGGTGGCGCCCCGGGTGGTGGCGGGCTACGCGCCGGTGCTGCTGATCTGGTCGTCGCTGTGGCCGCACCGGCCCCTCGACCGGATCCGCTTCGACCTGGCTCCCGAGCCGCCCGGCTCGGACTGCGCGCTGCGCTGGACGCTCACCACCGACGGGGAACTGCCGGGCGAGAGCACCCTCGGATACCTGCGACACCGGCTCAACTACCTGATCAACAACCGGCTGCGGCTCTCCTACGGTCAGTAGAGCGGTCAACCCGTGCCGTCGCGACTCCGCTGCCACGTGTCGCCCTGGTCGCCGTGCCGCTCGGCCTCGTACCGCTGCTGTCTGGCCCGCGCGGCCCGGCCGGCCGTGCTGTCCTCGCTGGAGCTCCCGCCCGCCCGATCGCGCCACGCCAACACCCCCGAAGGCCGCACCCGCCACCGCGGCGAAGACCCCAACCACCACCCACACGGTCGTCATCTCGCCACGCTAACCACCCCCCACCACCCACCCCACCCCGCGCGCCCCCGCCCGGCGCGCCCCGGCCCGGCCCCGCCCGGCCCGGCCCCGCCCCGCCCGGCCCCGCCCGGCCCGGCCCGGCCCGGCCCGGCCCGGCCCGGCCCAGTGATCATGAGGTTATTGCGGGGTGGCACGGCGTGTCGTGACAACAACTTCATGATCGACGCGCGTTGAGGGGTGGGGGTTGGAAATGGGGGGTCGTAGCGTGTCCGGGTGGGGTGGGTGGCTTCGACGTCTCTGGTGAAGCGGCGCCGTCGCGGCGCCGGAACAGGAGGACCACCGTGAAGTACATGATCCTGCTCTACGGCTCGCAGCAGGACTACGACGTGCTGACCGGCCGGGCGACCGACCGGCCGGCCATGTCGGCCGAGCAGATCGCGGCCATGCACAAGCACATGGAGACGTTCCACCAGGCGCTCGCCGAGTCCGGGGAACTGGTCGACGCCCGGGGGCTCAGCGAACCGGTGCACGCCCGCCGTGTGCAGGTGCGCGACGGCGCGCCGGTGGTCACCGACGGCCCGTACCCGGAGACGCAGGAGGTGCTGGCCGGCTACACGATCGTGGAGTGCGCCAGCTTCGACCGGGCCACGGAGATCGCCGCCGGCCTGGTCGACCCGGACTCCCCCGGCGGGTACGTGGACGTGCGGCCGGTGCTGGACGGCGTCGAGGACCTGGCCGGCTGACGATGCCGAAGCCCGTCGAGGACCTGCTGCGCGAACTGGCGCCGCAGGTCCTCGGCGCGCTGGTGCGTCGCTACGGGCACTTCGACACCGCCGAGGACGCCGTCCAGGAGGCGCTGATCGCCGCGGCGAGCGGTTGGCCGCGCGACGGCGTACCGGAGAATCCCCGGGGCTGGCTGATCACCGTCGCGTCCCGCCGGCTGACCGACCTGCTGCGCGGCGAGCAGGCCCGGATGCGGCGGGAGGACGCCGTGGCGCGGCGGGTGCTCCCCGAGCAGTGGCAGGCGCCCGCCGCCGACCGGCCGCCGGCGGACGCCGACGACACGCTCATCCTGCTGTTCCTGTGCTGCCATCCGGCGCTGTCGCCGGCCTCGCAGATCGCGCTCACGCTGCGCGCGGTGGGCGGGTTGAGCACCGCCGAGGTGGCCCGGGCCTTCCTGGTGCCGGAGGCGACGATGACCCGGCGGATCAGTCGGGGCAAACAGCGGATCCGGGCCAGCGGGCTGCGGTTCGCGCCGCCCACCGGCGCGGAGCGCGCCGACCGGCTCGCCGCCGTGCTGCACGTGCTGTACCTGATCTTCACCGAGGGGTACGCGCGGACCGCCGGGCCGGGGCTGCTGCGGGGTGACCTGACCGCCGAGGCGATCCGGCTGACCCGGCTGGTGCACCGCCTGCTGCCGGACGATCCCGAGGTGACCGGGCTGCTCGCCTTGATGCTGCTCACCGACGCCCGCGCCCCGGCCCGGATCGGCCCGAACGGCGAGCTGGTGCCGATGGCCGAGCAGGACCGGGGCCGGTGGCGGGCCGACCAGATCACCGAGGGCGTCGCACTGATCACCGCGGCGCTGCCGCGCGGGGTCGTCGGGCCGTACCAGCTCCAGGCGGCCATCGCGGCCGTGCACGACGAGGCGACCAGCGCGGAGGCCACCGACTGGGCCCAGATCACCGCCCTGTACGAGGTGCTGCTGGCCATCTCCGACAACCCGGTCGTGGCGCTCAACCACGCCGTGGCGGTGGCGATGAGCCGGGGCGCGCCGGCCGGGCTGGCGCTGCTCGCCGAGCTGGCCGACGACACCCGGCTGGCCGACGATCCCCGCCTCCCGGCCGCCCGCGCCCACCTGTGGGAGCTGACCGGTGAACGGGTTGCGGCGCGGGAGGCGTACCGAACGGCGGCGGCGCGGTCGACGAACCTGGCCCAGCAGCGCTACCTGAACGCCCGCGCGGACCGCCTGGCAGACGACCCCGGTAAGGAAGGGCCCCTTCTCAACGCCTGGCGTTGAGAAGGGGCCCTTCCTTACCGCAGGCGGGTCAGGGGCTGGCGGCCAGGAAGACGAAGGCTGCCAGCAACACCAGGTGTACGCCGCCCTGCAGCACGTTGGCCCGGCCCGGCACCACCGTCAGGACCGCGGTCACCGCGGTGAGCGCGAGCAGCGCGAGCTGGGTGCCACCGAGGCCGAGCAGCAGCGGGCCGTCCAGCCAGATCGAGGCGATCGCTATTGCCGGGATGGTCAGGCCGATGCTGGCCATGGCTGAGCCGAGCGCGAGGTTCAGGCTGATCTGCACCCGGTCGCGGCGGGCGGCGCGGGCTGCGGCCAGGGTCTCGGGCAGCAGCACCAGCAGCGCGATGATGACACCGACGAACGCGTGGGGCAGGTTCGCCGCCGCCACCCCGGCCTCGATCGTCGGGGAGACGGTCTTGGCGTCGCCGACCACGGCGACCAGCGCCACCAGCAGCAGTCCCAGACTGACCAGCGCCGCTCGCGTCGTCGGCGGCTTCGCGTGCTCCTCGGCGTCGATGACCCGGCCCTGGCTGTCGACCGGCAGGAAGTAGTCGCGGTGCCGGCCGGTCTGCACCAGCACGAACAACCCGTACAGCGCCAGCGACGCGACGGCGGCGAACGTGAGCTGGGCCGGGCTGAACTGCGGGCCGGGCCGGGCCGTGAAGGTCGGGATGACCAGGCTCAGGGTGGCCAGGGTGATCACGGTGGCCAGCGCCCCGCCGGTGCCCTCCGGATTGAACACCGCCACCCGCCGCCGCAGCGCCCCGAGCAGCAGGGACAGGCCGAGGATCCCGTTACAGGTGATCATCACGGCGGCGAAGACCGTGTCCCGGGCGAGCGACTGGGTCTTCTCCGGTCCGCTTATCATCAGCGTGACGATCAGGGCGACCTCGATCACCGTGACCGCGACGGCGAGCACCAGGGAGCCGTACGGCTCGCCCACCCGGTGGGCGACCACCTCGGCGTGGTGCACGGCCGCGAGCACCGCGCCACCCAGCAGCGCCGCGACGACCACGACGACGGGTGCGGGTAGGTCCCGCCCCCACGTCAGGATCAATACCAGCACGGCGAGCACGGGTACGGCGACGGTCCAGTCGGTCATTCGAGATCGAAGCAGGGCGGCCATGCCCTAAAGAGTGCCAGGTCAGGTGATCATGTGCCCACCATCGACGCAGCCGTGCCGCGGTGGGGGCACTCTCCACTACGGTCGAAAACCCTGATTTCCGGCGGGCCGCCGCATCGCGCGGAAAGTGTCCGTCACACCGGACGATCAAGGGAAAGGAGGGCACACCCACTCCCCGCCACTTCTAACGTATAGCGCACCGGGGGGCTTGCGGCAAGACCCGGGTCGTGCTTCAGAATCGCCGACCGAGGCCAGGACCTGCGGAAATCCGAGCAACGGTTGCCCGCGGCCTCAGATCGGAGCCAATGACGTGAGCCCTCTGACCACCAGCGTGTTCGACCTTCCCGACCACCTCTCCCCCAAGGCCGACCCGCCGCTGGTCGACCGCGACGAGCGGCACTTCGCGGCCCTCGCGGAGAGCCTCGAGGAGTTGCTCGCCGAGCTGTCCGACCGGCTTGACGCCGCGCGCAAGGCGCCCGGTGGCAAGGGCCGGCAGGCGGTGGACCGGGACATGGAGGTCCGCCGGTTGACCGCTCGCCTGAGCGCACTGCGCCGCTTCGGTCTGGACCTGTGCATCGGACGCGTGGTCGGCGCGGACGACCCGGAGCCCGTGTACGTCGGACGACGCGGCCTCACCGACAGCACGGGTCGTCGGCTGCTGCTCGACTGGCGCTCCCCCGCGGCTGAGCCCTTCTTCGGCGCGACCCACGGCAACCCGATGGGTCTGGCGAGCCGCCGCAGGTATCGCTGGACCCGCGGCCGGATCAGCGACTACTGGGACGAGGTGTTCACCCCGGACGGGTTGGAGGGGCACGCCGCGCTCGACGACCAGTCCGCCTTCATCGCCAGCCTGGGCAGCAGCCGGTCCAGCCAGATGCGGGACGTGCTCGGCACCATCCAGGCCGACCAGGACGCCATCATCCGCGCCGGGTCCCGCGGCGCTCTCGTCGTCGACGGCGGTCCCGGTACGGGGAAGACCGTCGTCGCGCTGCACCGCACCGCCTATCTCCTCTACTCGGATCCTCGCCTCGGTCACCGTAGGGGCGGGGTGCTGTTCGTCGGGCCGCACCAGCCGTACCTGGCCTACGTCGGCGACGTCCTGCCCAGCCTCGGCGAGGAGGACGTGCAGACCTGCACGCTGCGGGACCTCGTGCCCGAGGGCGCCGCGGCAACCGTCGAGACCGACCCGGACGTGGCCCGCCTGAAGTCGTCCGCGAACCTGGTGCACGCGATCGAGGCGGCCGTCCGGTTCTACGAGGAGCCGCCGGCCGAACCGATGACGGTCACGGCCGGCGACGCCGACATCCGGCTCAGCGCCGACGACTGGGCCGAGGCGTTCACGGCACCGGGGCCCGGCACCCCGCACAACGAGGCGCGTGACGAGATCTGGGAGGAACTGCTCACGATCCTGCTGGAAAGGTACGACGGCGACGAGCCGGAGGACCTGGTCCGTGGGTCGCTGCTGCGGAACAGGGAACTGCTCGCGACCGTCAACCGCGCCTGGCCGCTGCTCGAGGCGACCGACCTCGTCGGTGACCTGTGGTCGGTGCCCGCCTATCTGCGCAGGTGCGCGCCCTGGCTCAGCCCCGAGGAGATTCGCAAGCTCCAGCGGGGTGACGCCCAGGCCTGGACGGTGTCCGACCTGCCGTACCTGGACGCGGCACGGCAGCGGCTCGGCGACCCGGAGGCGTCCGGGCGCAAGCGTCGGCAGGAAGCCATCGTCGCCGTCGAACGCGAGCGCATGGCCACGGTCGTCGACGAACTGATCGAGGCCCACGCCTATGACGACGGCGAGGGCGTGCTGTCGAGCCTGCGCCAACTGGATCTCCAGGACGCCCTGGTCGACGAGTCCGCCCTGCCCGGCGCCGACCCGGACCAGCTCGCCGGCCCGTTCGCGCACATCGTCGTGGACGAGGCTCAGGAACTGACCGACGCGGAGTGGCAGATGTTGCTGCTTCGCTGCCCGTCCCGGAGCTTCACCATCGTCGGCGACCGCGCCCAGGCGCGGCACGGGTTCACCGAGTCGTGGCAGGAGCGGCTCGAACGGATCGGGCTCGACCGGGTCAACCTGGCCTCCCTGAGCATCAACTACCGGACGCCGAAGGAGGTCATGGCGGAGGCCGAGCCGGTCATCCGGGCCGTGCTGCCCGACGCCAACGTGCCGACGTCCATCCGCGGCAGCGACGTCCCCGTCGTACACGGATCCGCTTGCGACCTGGGCTCGATCCTCGACACCTGGCTCGCCGCGCACGCCGACGGCATCGCCTGCGTCATCGGTGACCCCACCTTCCCGACGACGTCCCGCGTCCGGTCGCTGACCCCGGAGCTGTCGAAGGGGCTCGAGTTCGACCTGGTCGTCCTGGTCGACCCCGAGGCGTTCGGCACCGGAATCGAGGGAGCGGTCGACCGCTATGTGGCGATGACCCGAGCGACCCAGCAACTCGTCGTCCTCACGAGCTCCTGACGGTTCTCACCGGCGGAGCGTCTCCTCGTGCAGCGCCGCGAACTGGGCGGTCAACGCCGGCAGCGGGAAATGCGCGTTCAGGCCGCTGGGGTTGGGCAACACCCAGACCCGGGCTGGGCCCAGTCGATCCGGCTGCGGGCCCAGCCCGGCTCCCGGCCTGGCAAAGGCGATCCGGTACGCGGTCACCCCGAGGATGGCCACCCACCGCGGCCGATGCCGCTCGGTCTTCACCGCCAGCCCCGCCACCCCGGCCACCAGCTCGGCCGGCGTCAGCTCGTCCGCGCGGGCGGTGGCCCGGTTGCTCAGGCTGGTTATCCCCAGGCCCTGCCGCAGCAGCTCGTCGCGTTCCCACGGGCGCAGCTCCCGGTCGGTGAAGCCGGAGCGGTGCAGGGCCGGCCAGAAGCGGCTGCCCCGCCGGGCGAAGTGCTCTCCCACCGCGGCGGAGTAGAGGCCCGGGTTGAAGCCGCAGAACAGCACCCGCAGGCCGGGACCGATCACATCCACCAACCCCCGGCCGGCGGCCGCCGCGACCTCCTGCGGGGTCGGCCGCCGCCGGAAATGCCCCGGCTCGCCGGTGTCCACCCCACCGATCCTGCCGTACGACCCGCCACCCGATCACGGCTTCCGGCGCACGGGGCGGCCCGGCCGTGCACCGTCGATCATGACTTGACACCCTCAACGGATGCAGTCAATCGACCACCTCGCCTCCAGCCGCTACGCCCGGATGCGCTGGAACACTCCGCTGTCCGAGGAGCACGCGTCCCTGCTGCTCCAGCGGCTCGACGTCCGTCCCGGCGCGCGCGTGCTCGACCTCGGCTGCGGCTGGGGTGAACTGCTGCTCCGAGCGGTCGCCGCGGGTGGTGTCGCCGGCCCGGTCGCCACGAGGGGCGTCGGCGTCGACACCGACGACGCCGCACTGGCCCGAGGGCGCAGGCAGGCCGCCGGCCGGTCACTGAACCGGCACGTCGCGTTCGTGATGGGAGAGGCGGCTGCCTGGCAGGAGCCGGCCGACCGGGTCCTGTGTATCGGTTCCGCGCACGCCTTCGGCGGCACCGGCGCCGCCCTCGACGCGCTCGCCGCGGTCGTCCGGCCCGGTGGACGGCTGCTGTTCGGCGAGGGGTACTGGGAGCGTCCCCCCGGCACTGAGGCCGAGCAGATCTTCGGGACGGAGGTCACCGACCTGCCGGGCCTCGTCGAGGCCGCACGCGAGCGCGGCTGGCGGGTCCTGCACATGAGCACCGCCGACCAACGGGAGTGGGACGACTTCGAGTCCACCTGGCTCGCCGGCCGGCAGGAGTGGCTGCTGACGTACCCGGAGGATCCTCGCGCGGCGGAGGTCCGCGCCGAACTCGACGAGCGGCTGCGCCAGTACGTCTCGGTCTATCGCGGAATCCTCGGCCTCGCGTATCTCGTCCTGGGCCGCTGACGGTCCGTCCTTGACCTCAGTGCCTACGGTGAGCGCGGTGAGCGGTCGACCTCGCGATCCCCGTGCAACCCGCGACGCTCGCCTCGCCCCGCACTGGCGAATCCTCATCGTGTTCGCCGGCACCGTGCTGGTGTGGCTGTTCGTCTACCACGGTGCCCTGCTCGGCCGTGACTACGACCGCCCGACCCATGTCACCAGGGCCGTCCTTACGACGCTGCTCGTCGTACCCCTGGTGGTTGCCGCCCGCCGCCTGCTGGATCGGCGACCCTGGACCGGCCTCGGGTTGCCCTCGCTGCGCGTCGGCTGGCGGCGTCTGCTGCTCGGCATGGCCTGCTGGCTCGTGCCCGCCGCCCTGGGGTTCGCGCTCTGGCTCGGCTTCGGCTGGGTCGAGATCAGCCTGCGCACCTCCGCCGCCGACGCCCTGCGGGTGGCGGCGCTCCTGGTCGTGCTCGTCTTGCTCTACGAGGCGCTGCCGGAGGAACTCGTCTTCCGCGGCTACCTGCAAC
This sequence comes from Micromonospora sp. NPDC005163, assembly GCF_053599835.1. NCBI lineage: Bacteria > Bacillati > Actinomycetota > Actinomycetes > Micromonosporales > Micromonosporaceae > Micromonospora > Micromonospora sp. NPDC005163. The sequence goes on along the minus strand of NZ_JBSFYP010000030.1, from coordinate 5,447 downwards.
GCAACCTCGCCACCCGGTTGCCGGCCTGGCAGGCCGTCATCGGCCAGGCCGTGTCGTTCACCCTGTTCGGGTTCCTCGTCGGCGCCGCCACCTCCCCCGACCGACTCCTGCTCTTCGTCGTCTTCGCGCTCCTGCTCGGCGCCTTCCGCGTCGCCACGGGTGACATCTGGGCGGGCATCGGCTTCCACCTCGCCTTCCAGACCGTCGCCCAGTTGTTCGGAGACGTGGGGGCCGTCTTCGACGTGGTCGGAGCTGACGTCCTGGGGCTGGTCGCCCTGGGCGGGCTGCCGTTCGCTCTCGGCTGGATGGCCATGGAACGTCGCTACCGAAACAACCTGAACTGGCGGGCCCGGGAACCGGACCCGATCCGTTGACGAACACGCGAGAGGACGTGGGCGCCACGGCAACGTCGGGACCGTCCGGAGCCGGCGGCACCCGGGTCGCGACTTGACAAGCAACGGGCTCCAGAGTGGACGATTCAGCGTGCGAATACTTGTGGTGGGTGGAAGTGGTCTGATCGGTGCCCATGTCGTGGACGTGTTGCGCGAGCGAGGCCATGCCGCGACGACGGTGGCGCGTACCGCCCACCCGGGTGTTGATCATTTGATCGATGTCGGGTCTGCCTCCGTCGACGAACTGCGGGCACTGCTCGCCGGTCACGACGGCGTGGTGTACGCCACCCGCACGGACGAACAGCGACCGCTGCGCAAGCCGATCTATCCGACGTTTCGTCGGGACAACGTCGAGCCGGTGGTGCGCCTGTTCACGGCCGCCCGCCTGGAAGGTCTCACGCGCGGTGTCGTCATCGGCTCGTACTACACCTATTTCGACCGGCTGCGTCCGCAGTGGCGACTCGCGGCCCGCCACACGTACATCCGGTGCCGGGTGGAGCAGACCCGGGAGGGACGGGCGGCCGCCGGCCCGGATCTACCGGTCGCCGTGCTCGAGTTGCCGTTCGTCTTCGGCCGGGCCGGCGACCGGCTACCGAACTGGTCCGCTCCGCTGGACCGTTGGGCACGGTCACGCACACCCCTGGCCGTCCCCGTCGGCGGGACCGCCGCGGCCTCGGCGCGCAACGTGGGCGAGGTGGCGGTGGACGCTCTTGAGCAGTCCCGCGGTGAGGACATTCCGGTCGCTGACGAGAACCTCACGTGGAACGACATGCTCGCGCGCATCGCCGAGGCGGTCGGGCGACGTCGCCGGGTCGCTCGCCTGCCCGCCAGCGCGGTCAAGGCCTCCCTACGGCTCGGCGGCGCGCTGCAGGCCCTGAGCCGCAAGGAGTCGGGCGTCAACCCGACCCACCTCGCCGACCTCCTGCTCGCCGAGCTGTTCATCGAGCCGACGACCGGCCGGACGCTGGACCCGGCGCTCCGCGAGACCTTCGTCGACACGGCGACCGCATAGCATCGGCCGTCAGCTGAGCTGTTGGGCCAGTCCGACGATGATGCCCTCGGGGCCGCGGACGTAGCAGAGTCGATAGCTGTCCTCGTACTGCGCCAGCTCGCCGACGAGTTCGGCGCCGTGGGTGCGCAGGCGGGCAACGACGTCCTCGATGTCGTCGACGGCGAACATGATGCGCCGAATGCCCAGCGTGTTCGCCGGTGCGTCCTTCGGCTCGGCGCTGATCGCCTTCGGCGCGTGGAACATCGCCAGCTCGATTCGGCCGTGGCCGTCCGGGGTCCGCAGCATGGCGACCTCCTGTCGGACGTCGTCGATCCCGATGACACGCTCTACCCAACGCCCCTCGATCGGCCCCCTGCCCTCCAGCTCCATGCCAAGTTCGACGAAGAACGAAATCGTCGCGTCAAGGTCGTCGACAACGATGAGAACGTTGTCCATCCGCTGGATCGTCATGCTGAATCTCCCTGGTGTGGTACGGCCACGGTGGCCGCATCCACCCCTGAGACGGAGCCGCCGTGCCGTTCTCGACATCCTCTGCAGCATCCTGTTCCGGACCTGCCCTCTCGATGATCCAACGGTGGCGGCCCAGTCGGGTGGCGCGAAGGGAAGGAATCGACTATCGGGTCAGGTCGCCGGTGGCTACGGTATCCGGATGACCGACACCAGCCGGCCATCGGCGACCGCTGAGACGGGCTACCAGCCGACGGTCACCGCGGCACATGCCAAGGAGATCCACCGGTGGCACGAGGACGCCTATCAATCGCTGCGAGCGGAGGCCGGGGCGGGGCAGACGTTCGACTACCTGGGGTTGACACTGGACGTGCCACCGGAAGTTATGCCGATCACCCCGGTGTCCGATGTCCTCGGTGAAGCCGTGCTGGCCGAGGTAGAGACCGGTGACCGGGTGTTGGACATGGGCACGGGCAGCGGCGTGAACGGCATCCTCGCGGCGTCCAGGGCGACCGACGTGGTCGCGGTCGACATCAACCCGCGAGCCGTCGAGGCCGCCCGACACAACGCGGCACGCAATGGCGTGTCGGAGCGAATCGACGTACGACAGAGCGATGTGTTCAGCGCGGTCGACGGTGACTTTGATCTGATCATCTTCGATCCACCGTTCCGGTGGTTCGCCCCGCGTGACCTGTTGGAGATGGCTGCCACCGACGCCAACTACGGCGCGCTGACCACGTTCGTCCGCGCTGCCGGCCGGCATCTCCGCGCCAACGGCCGCATGCTGATCTTCTTCGGCACCTCTGGTGACCTCGGTTATCTGCGGCAGTTGCTCGCCGAGGAGGGCTTTACGCCCGAGGTTGTGGCGACCCGGGACGTGGTGAAGGACGGGATGCGGGTGGACTACTACACGTACCGAGTGACCCGAACCGCCTGAACGTCTTACCGGAAATCTGTGTTGCTGCCCCCTGTTGACCGGCCCACCGGGCACTCACTCAGCCAGGCTCGCCTGGCCGCCCCGGTCAGACGGCCTTGGCGCAGGTGCCGGAATCGGGTCCAGGGTACTGGCAGCCACTGGACCCAGCACCCGAAAGTGGGGCCACCCCCTCGGGGCTCCGCCCCGGACGCCACCAAATCTGACTTGCAAGAATGCGTCCGCAGCAAGCCAGCAACGCCCATAGGAAGGACCCCACTCATCAAGGAAGTCCCGCTCGTTTATGTAATCCTTGGCCGCGTACATCGCGGCGACGTCAAACATTGCGAGTGAGCGGTTGATCAAGTCAAACTCCTCTGCCTGCTGATCTCGCAACTCAATGACCGCCTCAACGGTCCGAGCATGGGAGAAGAGAAGTCTGCGCCCTCGCTGCAAATCGGGGTCGAGTAACCGCTCGTGAACTTTGAGGAATAGATCTCGCCGGTCCTGCCGTCGCGTATCCCGGAAGGAGAACCCTGTGAAAGCCAACGCGGCGAGAGAAATCAGCAGGGAGGCTGACGAGCTTACGAGCGAACCCAGCTGGCGCCATCCATATGAATACCCAACCACATGGCCGCCACCTCACGACCGGCCATTCGGTCGCTGCCAACGATCACCCGTGCGGCCAGGACGGAGCCTCCCGCAACGGTCCACGGACCGCAACCCGGCGACGCAGCCCTCGGCCATCCTGGAGCCGGAGCACTGTCAAGCCCCGGGTTTGATGGAGAGTTGGTTAGCTGGTTTTCAGGGCTGCGGTGACCGGCTGGGTCATCGCGTGTAGGGCCTCGTGTTCGGCGGGCGGGATGTGCCCGAGCTCGCCGTGCAGGCGGCGGTTGTTGTACCAGTCGATGTACTCGACGGTGGCCATCTCCAGGTCGTCGAGCCCGCGCCACGGACCTCGGTTGCGGACGAGTTCGGCCTTGTAGAGCGAGTTGAACGCCTCGGCCATCGCGTTGTCGTACGAGTCGCCCTTGGAGCCGACCGAGGCGACAGCGCCGGCCTCGGCGAGCCGCTGGCTGTAGCGAATCGCTCGATACTGGGCGAGTTCAATCGGTCGTTGCAACACGGGGCTGTTGTAGTGAGCGTAGTTGCTCGGCGAAGACCTCGGCCGGGGTCTTCCAGCCAAGGATCTTGCGGGGCCGGTTGTTGACCGCGAGGGCGACGGCCTCGAGGTCCTCGTTGGACCACCTCGACAGGTCGGTGCCCTTCGGAAAGTACTGACGCAGCAGCCCGTTCGTGTTCTCGTTCGTCGGCCGCTGCCAGGGCGAGTGCGGATCGGCGAAGAACACCGTCGTGCCGGTATCGAGGGTGAACTGCGCATGACCGGAGAGCTCCTTCCCGCGGTCCCAGGTGAGGGTCTTGCGCAACTGCGCGGGCAACTTCGTCATCGATGTCGTAAGCGCGGTGTTCATCGCGACAGCGCCGTAGCCGCCGAGCGAGGGACCGTTCTTCACCGGTGGTTTCTCGCCCCAGCCCTCCAACCGAGGCAGATGCACGAGAAGCGTGCAGCGGCTGGCGCGCTCGACGAGCGTGCCGATCGCGGAGCGGCCCGTCCCGATGATCAGATCCCCTTCCCAGTGCGCGGGGACCGCGCGGTCCGCGGCTTCGGCGGGGCGCTCGCAGAGGACGACATCGGCAGTGACATGCCCTTGCGGCTTGTTCTGGGACCGCGCTCTGGGAATCCGCAGCGCCCGGCCGGTGCGCAGACACGCAACCAGCTCACGCTTGAGCGCTCCACGTCCCTGAATGAACAGTGACTGGTAGATCGCCTCGTGGCTGATGCGCATGGACTCATCATCGGGGAAGTCGACACGGAGCCGGTGCGAGATCTGCTCCGGGCTCCACGCCGTCGCCCAGCGGCGGTCCTGCCGATGCGGCTTGTTCAGCCCTTTCCACGCGGGCGGCTCAGGCCCGGTGACGATCGTGCCGTCGGGTCGGCGGACGCCGCCGGCGAGCCGGTCCTGTACGTACTCGCGTAACCTGCCATTGCTCACGAGCTTCGCGGTCTTCGGGCGCTTCGCGGCCTGCTGCGCCTTCCACTGCCCCACCAGAGCCCGGTAGACCGGCTTACCGCCCCTGGTCGCCGCGTTACGGCGCGGCTCGCGTGAGATCGTTCCCGGGTCGCGTCCGATCCTGCGGGCGATCTCGCGCACTTCCGACCCCCTGAGCGCGCAACAGCGCGATCTCCTCGCGCTCGGCGAATGACAGGTAACGGCCCGTGGGCTCGTCCAGACTGATCGGCGGCATGCCGCCAGCGTGACGAAACCACCGGGACCCGACCGGCCATGACACACCCACAGCCTCCGCGGCCTCTACCGTCGTTACTCCCGACGCGATCCGCCGCCAAAAGTCCCGCTGCACCGCACGAGACGGCTCCGGCCGGCCCGGTGAACGCATCGACGGTCGCAATGCCCGATCCGACGCCCACTGGCGCCGCGCACCAGCCGGCACCTCAGGTATCTGCCTCTTGCCGCGCCCCATCGCAAACCTCCGTGATCAAGGTGTTGCGACGACCAGTTGAATCCACCCTGGACTCCCCTGTCCGAGTGATGGACCAGTTTGCGCAGGTCAGCGCCGTGATTCTCGCGGCGCCAGATCGCCATCTTCAGCGCGTCGAGAGCAA
>NZ_JBSFYP010000029.1:0-93517 GCF_053599835.1 Micromonospora sp. NPDC005163 | reverse complement strand
GCCTTCGTAGCCTGAGTCGGCCAGGGTCGGCAGCCGCAGTTCGGAGGCCGCCCAGTAGAGGGCGCCGGTGACGTCCAAACGCTGGGCGCAGGTCAGGTCATGCAGATGTCCGGGCATCGCATCCGAGGTCCAGATCGGGAGCCCGTCGGGGCGCATCACAGCCTGAATGTTCGCCCCGAAGTCGCGGTGTTTCCCGGAGTACCACGCGTCGATCGTGTCGCCTTTCACGCTCACGGTGGTCTCGGCGAGGCGGTCGGTGTCGAACAGCTTCCCGTCGAGGATCACGTGCGACCAGCCGTCGGCGGCGACCCGGCGCAGCGCGTCGTGCAGGGTGGGTGTCTGCGCCGCCAGGACCCGCACGGCCTCGGCAGCGTACCGGTAGGCCGTAGCCCGCGACACCCCGAACCCCGCCCCGAGGGTGGCCTTGTCCGCACCCTTGCGAAACCACACCAACACCAGGATCGCCTGGTAGAAGCACGTCAGCGCACGAGTGCCCGGTCGGGTGCCCACCGCCCGACGCTCGGCACGAAGCAGCCGCGCCACGTGCTGTACGAGTTCCCTGGGCACGTCGAGCCTGGCAGAATAGGCGATCACGTGGAGCCCTCTCGAAGACTGGATTCTGTCGCAAGAACTTGTCTATCGATGGCTCCACGTCCATATCCAACACCGTCCGGTATGGACGTTACGCCCGTGTCATCCCCACTCGGCCGCCGAACCTTGCTGAGATCACCTCAGTGCTCCAATGTGAAATCTATAGGCTTCAGGGTTCCGTTGTTGGAGTTCTCGGCCGAGCATGCCGTCAGTGCCACAATGAGATCGGACTCGGCGCGCAGAAGGATGTGATCCCCCGGTCGACTCATCGGGGGCCCGAGCAGCATCTTCCCAGTACTGCAATCGTAGACCACATTCATGAAGATGTTGAAGCTCACGCCGATGTGGTCAACGGCCACCTCGTACGGAGCCAAGGCGTCAGCGATGTTCTGTTGGCAGCTCGGGTGATAGCCCTCATGGTCGGGATAGAGGAGGTCGAAGGTCTGCTGAGAGCAGGGAGTGAGGGTGAAGTCGTGCCTGCCCACAGTGTCTTCGATGATCCGTAGCATTGGCTGGCTGCGATTGCTGTAGAGCACGTCACCGGTGGTTAGCCATAGCTTCCCGGCGTAGTCCAGGCTGCGGCCGGACGAGAGGTGCTCCGCTCGATCATAGGCCGATACGGCGTACAGGTCGCTGACCTGTTCTCCGTTCGGATCGGTGACGCGGAGATATGCCCCGGCCGGTAGCTCAAACGCTTTGCCGGTCTGGGGCGCGAGACGCTGGATGGTGGTGGTATCCGTCATCAGTCTGCTCCTTTCGGATAAGAGACGTCGCCGGTGCTCGTGGCGGGTGCAGCGAGGGGACATTGCCAGTCGGCTTCGACCTCGCGCCCCGCGTACTGTCGCGCTTCAGAGGCCTCGCCGAAATGCATGAGCATGGGATTGGGGCGGCCCTGCAGACGTCCGTCCTTGGCGCGAATAGTCCGGCTGACCCGATCCATCTGCCCCCGTTGTCGCAGGGCGTCGAACTGTGCGTGTAGGTTGAAGACCAGCGTGGGGAATGGAGCGATCCGCGCGATGCGGGATGCCTTTGGATGCATGCCGACCACAAAGAAAGCCTGACCGGAGACGCTGAAGGAAAACCGTGGGTCGTCCGGATCCATCGACACCGTCGGATCCCATGACCACTTTCGCCTGTCCCACTCGTGAACGAAACTCAAGTGACGCCACAGCAAGCGTTCGAAGTCGCCCTCATCGTCGACCGTCGGACTTTCATACATCGAGATGAACGTTACAAAAGGCTTCTGAGGCAAGCGACGGATCTCGTGGCTCTGCACGAACCACTCGAGGTCCCTGGCAAGGCAACGGGCCGATTCTTTTGCCCCCAACTCGTCATAGGCGGCGAAGGCGTAGTTGTCGGCGCGCATCACTGATGCTCCCATCACGCACGGGTACGCGCTGCTCAGGACCGCGGCTCGAAACTTGTCATGAAGCAGTCGGGTGCGTGGGTGGGCGGGGCGGCCGTCGATGACCCTGCACAACCGGCGCCCTTGGACGGTGAACACGCCGTGAGCCACAGCTACCGCATCCGTAGGTGGAACCTCTGCCTCCACCCATCCGGCGCGCGGCTCCGCTATCGCCGTGCGCTGCGTCGGCGCCTCCACGCTGTGTGCACCGAGAAGGGGCTGCTCGCCCTCGAGTCGATCGAAGCGCCAGTCGCTCGCCGACTGGTAACGGGCGTCCGTCACGACCTACCGTTCCAGGTAGCCGTCGGTGTGCCGCTGACCGAGCCTGTCTCGGAAAGGTCGGTCGCCAACGCATTCTGGAGGGCGATGTCTGACCATCGATCACCGCCGCCATTGATATTCCCAACCGCTCCGAACCAGTCCATCTTGCACACAGACGCTCCCTTTGAATCTGATCATGAACGCTCATCTGATTCACAGCTATGAAAACTCGGCCAGGCCCATCCTAGAAAGCGTCGGCGGACTTCAAGGCTGACTGGCAGAAATTGCGCGGACGGATGTTGCTGCGACAGGCGAAGGCGTTGGCCGGCTGCCAGGACGATCGCCGCGCAGGCGGTTCCGGACGATTCGGCAGCCAAACCCCCGGGCGGGCGGGACGCCCAGCGCAGGGTGAGGTGATCTCAGTGAGAGGTCCGCGCCGGATCTGATCGACACGGGCATACCGGGAACTGGCGCGCCACCTCGGCCGGCACCGCAGGAAACTTGACCCAAGTGTGAAGAACCTAGCGACCAGAGATCGTTAGGCGCCCTCCTTCACAGATCGACGGGAATAGTCGATTGTGAGATCCGGCGGATCCGGTTGGCCCGCCGGTCGCGCGCTGGGGCCACGGGCGTTGGTGACGCGTCCCCGGTCGAGGACCACGCGGGTGTCGCACCGCTGGACCGTGCTCAACCGGTGCGCGATGACCAATACGGTGATCTTGCCGTACAGCTTCTCGATGGTCTCGACGATCTGCCTTTCCGTCTCGGTGTCGAGCGCGGCCGTGGCCTCATCGAGGACCAGCACGTCCGGGTGCAGGTACAAGGCGCGCGCGATCCCGATGCGTTGCCGCTGCCCGCCCGAGAGCCGGACGCCGTGCTCGCCGAGCATGCTGCCGAAGCCGTCGGGCATCGCGAGTACGGTGTCGAGCAGTTGCGCCTGCGCGATGGCGCGCTCGACGGCAACGTCGTCGATCTCGTCGTCGTCGAGCCCGAGCGCGACGTTGCGGCGTACCGTGTCATCGATGATCACCGTTTCCTGCGGGACGTACCCGATCCGGGCGCGCCAGCCGTGCACCAGCTCGGGGGTGATTCTCACGCCGTCGATGTAGATGCCGCCACAGGTGGGTTGCAGCAGTCCCAGCAGGACATCCACCAGGGTCGTCTTCCCCGATCCGGACGGGCCGACGATGCCGACGGACTCGCCGATCCCGACGGTGAGATTGATCGAGTCGAGCGTAGGGGTGGGTGCGGCCGGGTACCGGTAGGTCAGGTCGCGAAACTCGATGCACCGCTCGAAGGTGACCGGCTGCGGGTCGTGCTCCGCCGATCTCGTGATGTCGTTGCCCGCCGCGGCGAGATCCTTCTCCACCTGCTCGAGGCTTCCCACGCCCACGCGAACCAGGTTGGCCATCGCGAGGACGCGTTGCACCGACGGCAGGAGCCGCATCGACCCGGCGAGGATGACCCCGACGGACGCGAGTACGTCCGCGTCGCCCAGGATCGCCGTGCCGGCGGCCGCCGCCATGACGAGCAGCACCACGGACTCCAGGTAGTACCGCGACAGGTTGGAGATGAAGAACAGCCCGCGAAGCGCATAGGTGTGCTCGCTGCGTGCCGTCTCGAACCGCCGCACCACGGCGCCGCGCCGGCCCAGAGTGGTCAGCACCTTCACCGCCCGTAGGCCCTCCTGGATGATGCGCTGATCACGCGACATCAGCCGCTCGTCGTCGACCCCCATGCGCCGCGCCCACTTGCGGACCAGGAACAGGTACGTCCCCATCGCGCCGCCGAGCGCGCCGATCGACACGAGCGCCGTCACCGGTTCCAGGACCAGCAGCGCCATGGCCAGGCCGAGGATCAGGAACGCGTCGATGATGATCGTGGTACCGGGAAGCAGGACGCGCGATGTCAGGTAGCGGACCGACATGATGACGGTGCGCATCAGGTCGGCCGAGTGGCGTTGCAGGTGGAACTCGTAGCTGGTGCCCATGAACGTGCGGAAGAGCCTGGCCGACAGGGTCGCCTCGGCGCGGGCCAGCAGCCCGGCCTGCCACCACGCGAGCGCGCAAGCCGCGATACCGCGCGAGACGAGCAGCGTGACGGCGACGCCGCCCACCGTCGCCACGAAGTCGGTGAGTCCGTGCGGGTGCGCGGCGCGGCGGGCCAGCCCCACCAGGGTGTCCGGTCCGGCCTCGTGCAGGAGCTGCGGTGCCGCGAGCACCTGCACGACCGCGGCCAGCGCCAGGAAGCCGGCCAGTTCGAGCAGGGTCACCGCGAGCGCGACCGGAATGCCCAGGACCAGCCCGCGCCGGGTACCTGGGTCGAGCAACCTGGCGGCGCGCCAGACGATGCTCAGCACGACGCCCCCCCTGCGCGCTGGACCAGTGGGGCGAGGAGTTGCCCGAGGGCGCGGGACATCGCCGTACGCGACTGGTTTTCCCGTATCCACCGCCGGCCGGCCGCGCCCATCTTCGTCAACTCCTCGCTGCTCGCCTGGTACATCTGGCTGAGACCGTGGGCAAGGTTGCCCGGGGCGGTCAGGTACCCGGCGCCGGCCCCCATGACGAGGTCGCCGACCGTGCCCGGGCTGTTGGTGACGATCGGCAATCCGGCGGCCATGTAGTCGAACACCTTGTTGGGGCTGACCCCGACGCGGAACAGTTCGACGTCAGCGAGTACGTGCAGGCCGATGTCTGCCGCGTGGAGAATGTCGGGGATCTCGGTCTTCGGTACCGGATCGAGGAAGCGCACGTTGCGGATGCCATGTGCCGCCACCTGCAAGCGCGGCTTCTCCACACCTGACCCCACCAGCACGACGTCGAGGTCAGGTACCGCCTTGGCCGCGTCCAAGAGCAGGTCGAGCCCGTTGGCCGGACCGTGCGCTCCCGCGTAGATGGCGGTGCGGCGGGTGAATCCGTACCGCCGCCGCAGCTCGTCGCGATCGGCGCTGGGCACGAAGTCCTCCGGGTCGGCCGCGTTGGGGATGAAGGCGATCTTCTCCGGCGCGGCGCCCTTGCCCTCGACCGCCGCCCGCACGCCCGGCGCCATGATGACCACGCGGTGGGCGCGCCGATACAGGAACCGCTCCACGCGCTCCAGCGCACGGTACGTCAGCGATGTTTCCGCAAACCTTCCCATGTCGACGAGCACGCGCGGCCACAGGTCCCGGATCTCCAGGACGAACGGCACGCGCCGGACCGCCGCCACGATCCAGCCGGACACGCCGGCCAGCAGGTGCGGCGAGGACGCGTACACGACATCGAGGCGGGGTTGCCGCAGGCCCGCCGCCGTAGCCGTTACCGCGTAGCTGGCCCAGTTGACCACCCGGCCCAGACCGTTGCCCCGGTACGGCGTCACGGCGACAGGATGGAATCCTGGCTCCGCCCGCTGCGGCAGCCCGGTCACCATGTTGCGGCGGCCCGCGATGACCACGTATGACCACCCGGGTAGCCGGCTGAACAGCTCGACATGCCGGGTACCGCCCGGATAGCCCCGGGGCACGGCGAAGTGGTTGAAGACGAGGACCCTGTGTTCCGTCATTGCGGCGCTCGCACGTGATGGACTTCTCCCGACGCGATGTGGGTGACGACGAGGCATGCGCCGGCGCGATCCCAGTTCACCTCGAACCGGAGACCGTCGAGCGCGGTCGGTTCGGCCCGGGACCCGGGTACCTTGCCGAGCCCCCAGACCCCGGTGTCGGCCCCGCTTTCGACCGTGATCCACGTCGCCGGTTCCCAGTGCCCGTAGGTGCGGCCGTACCAGCCTGCGAACGGTGCCGGCTGCCCGCGCACGGCCGTGTAGCCGTCCAGCCCGAACATGTCGACGGCGCACTCGCCCGCGACGAGCGAGTTGCCTTCTGCCGTGACGTCGGGGTGCAGGGGCACGGTCAGCGACCAGGATGCTGCGGTACCCAGCGGGTCGGCGAACTCGACCACGGCGACATAAGTGTCGGCCACGACGACGGCGCGCCCGACACGCACGGGCCGTGGGCCGCGCGCGTACGCGTCGTGCCAGCCGAAGACGACGGTGCGATCCGGCAGCAATAGCGGGGGTGCCAGGTATCCGCGCGCGGTGTTGAGCCAGCGGAACGCGCGATGCGGCACGAGTTGGTCGCGCCCGTCCGGCCGGCGTACCGGATGGGCCGCGGAGGTACGCAGCCCGTTCCGTATCTCCAGCGGACCGTTGTACGCACCGGTGCCGGGGTCGGCGATCAGCCACCTGCCGCCGTACTTGATCCATACCGAGGTCAGGTCGGCGTGCCCGTGCGAGGGCCCGCTGTCCACTTTGAACCATACGTGCCACGGCCCGCGCTCGACGCGGACGATGCCTCCGGAGGTAGTCGCCGCCGGCCGGGTGTAGGTGATCGGTGCGGCCGCCCCAGGCGCGGCCTCCTTCGGCGGCACCGGCGCGTACCACGCCAGTTCGTCGAAGTCGGCGTACCACCGCGGTGGCACCCGCTCGCCGCACAGCACCAGGCCGAGCGCGACCGACCCGGCCACGTCGAGCGGGTCGCCGGATGACGCGAGCACGCGCCCCTCGTCCCAGTCGCCGTACTGCGGCACGTCGCCGTCGAACACGCCAAGCCGAGCCAGGTGCAGGCCGGCCGCGTGAAGGTCACGTTGCACGTCGGCCGGCGCGCCGCCAAGCATCACCCGCACGATGAGCATCTCGAGGACGAAGCGGTGGTACGACAGCGAATCCTCGATCATCCGGCCGTCGGGGGCGAAGTGCCGGCGCTGCTGGGCCGCGAACATCTTCTCGCCGGTGCGCGCCCACCACGCCGCGCGCCGCTCGGTGGGAAACATGCGCGACAGCACGATCAACCCGAGCGCGTCGCCGAGCAGGTGGTTGTTGCGCATGCTGCTCAACGTGTACGGCAGCTCGACCACCAGGTGCCGGGCGCTGGCCAGCAGCAGCCGCTCCATGGCGGTCACGACGTCGCGGGGGAGCCGCTCGCCGGCCAGCGCCAGGATCTGGTTCCAGGCGATCGCGCGCAGGGCAAGTTCGAGGCTCGAGTACCAGTTCACGCCCTGCTCCGGCGGTGACTGCTCGCACCAGGACCGCAGCAGGCCGGCGAGCCCGTCCAGCCACGGTCCGCCGGGGTCGAGGCGGGCGGCGCGCGCCAGGACGACGAGGTCACGGTGGCGTGCCGCCTCCCAGACGTGCTTGACGTCCGACAGCCGCGCCTCGGAACGGATATCGATCCTCCACCACGGCTCGCGCGCCGGCCATGGTCGCCCCGTCAGCGGGTCGGTGCACCACGGCGCCGATACGCCGGTCGCCACCCGGCGCCCAAAGACGCGTAGCCCCTGTCGCAGCACACGCCGGGCGTCGTCGAGGCACCGTTGCCTCGCCTCGTCGCTGATGGGCAGCGTGTTGGTCAGCGGCACCGGCGTGGCTGGGTGGTGCCCGTGCGTCCCGCCCCGAAACAGGACGGCATGGAATCCGCCGCGCTTCGATATCTCGTACGCCGCGCGCAGCGGCGCCGACAGGCCCAGGGCGCGCGTGTCCGCGGCGATCGTGCGCAGACTGGTGTTTCCCATCGACTTTCCCCCCGGTTACCGTTATTTGTCCGTCCGGATGCGGCCTGCCGGTCAGTGGCGGCCCGAGCGTGGCTGGTTTGGCGGTCCAAGCCTCCGCGCGCCGGTGCGCCGCGGTCAGAGCCGCTCGACGTTGTCGCCTCGGCAGCGATCGCGGGCGTCGAAGACGTAGCGCGCGCAGCGCACGACCAGCTCGTAGTCGAGGCTGTCGTGGTCAGTGACCACCACCGTCGCGTCCGCGGCCCGCAGTTCGCGTTCGGTGAGGTCCACCACCGCGACGCCGTCGGGGATGTGGTGCGGTTCGGCGTACGGCTCGACGGCGCGTACCCGGGCGCCGAGCAACTGGAGCCGGCGGGTGATCTCGATGGCCGGGGAGTCGCGCATGTCGCCGGTGTTCTTCTTGTACGCCAGACCGAGCACCAGCAGCTGGGACCCGTTGACGGCCCGGCCCTGCCGGTTGAGCCCAGTCATGATCCGTTGGACGACGTGCTCGGGCATTTCGTGGTTGATGTCGTTGGCCAGTTCCACGAACCGGAACTGCCGGCCGAGGGTCCGTTTCACCTGCCAGGACAGGTAGCAGGGGTCGATCGGCAGGCAGTGCCCGCCGACGCCCGGGCCCGGCCGAAACGACATGAAGCCGAACGGCTTGGTCGCTGCGGCGTCGATCGCCTGCCACACGTCGACGCCGAGTTCGTGCGACAGCACCGCCAGCTCGTTGATCAGGGCGATGTTGACCTGCCGGAACGTGTTCTCGATCAGCTTGGTGAGTTCCGCCACCCGGGTCGAGTCGACCGGGACGGTCCGCTGGACGATCCGCTGGTAGAACGCGTCCACCTGGCGCAACGCCGCGGCGTCCATTCCGGACACCACCTTCGGGGTGTTGTCCAGCCGCCACGTCGGATTGCCCGGATCGATGCGTTCCGGGCTGTATCCCAGGTGGAAGTCGCCCGGGCTCTGCAACCCGCTGGCCGTCTCTAGCAGCGGGCGGAGCAGTTCCTCGGTGGTGCCCGGGTAGGTGGTCGACTCCAGGATCACCGTGCACCCGCGGCTGACGTGCGGGCCGAGTCTGACACCGGCCTGTTCGATGTAACTGACATCGGGGGTTCCGTCGCGCAGCGGTGTGGGGACGGTGATGACGCAGACGTCGAAGCCGGCGGCGTCCGCGTACTCGGTGGTGGGGTGGTAGCGACCCGTGTCCAAGGCCCGGCCGAGCCGGACGGCGGGGATGTCCTCGACGAACGATTCGCCCGAGGTGAGCCGCTTGACGCGACTCTCGTCGAGGTCGATGCCGACTACATCGAACCCGGCCTCCACCCCCCTCATCGCCAGCGGGAGACCGACGTACCCCTGGCCAACGACGACCAGCTTCTCAACCCCCATTTTTGCCCCTCCAACCAGCACGGTCTGCACCAATAGGGAGCTTACGCCCATTAGTGCCGACAGATCCCAATAACCGTTAGAAATAGGATATTCAGTGTGAAGGGGGTCTGGGTCTGCCGTGCGTGCGGCTGCAGAAGGTGCACTGGCGGCACTTGGCTTCACCAGCTCGCGTCACGTGAGGTGCCGCCACGGCTGGCGTCTGCCAGCGACTGTGCGGTGCCGAAGAACTCGGGGGCCGTTGCGTGGCCGTCAGCCGTGATGCCGTCGCGACGCGCGACCTTGACCACCGTCTCCATCAGGATGCGCAGATCGAGGCGGAGACACCGCCCGTCGACGTACTGCACGTCGTAGGCGAACTTCTCCTCCCAGCTCAGGGCGTTGCGACCGCGGACCTGGGCCAGGCCGGTTACGCCAGGACGCACCTCGTGGCGGCGCGCCTGCTCCGGCGTGTACCGCTCGAGGTACTGCACCAGGAGGGGACGCGGTCCCACCAGACTCATGTCCCCCCGCAGGACATTCCACAGCGTCGGCAGCTCGTCCAAGCTGGTCAGGCGCAGCCACCTGCCGAGACGGGTCAGTCGCTCGCCGTCACTAACCCGACCTCGACCTGGCGGGCGCATCGTCCGGAACTTCCGCAGCTCGAACAATGCGCCGTAGCGTCCTGGCCTGCTCTGCCGGAAGAGCACGGGGCGGCCCATCACCAGCGCAACCGCGACGCTCACGGCCAGCAGGACCGGTGACAGGACCAGCAGCGCGAGACTGGCGACGAAGATGTCGAGTACCCGCCTGAGGCGGTCGTACGGATGGCGTTCAGTGGCCACGGTGGTGCTCCCCACAAATCAGTCGTCGCGTCAGCAATGTGGTCTGTTGGTGTCCGGGCATGGCGACGAGGAAGCCGCTCGTCCGGTTTCCGGCGGCGATATTTGCCCTCTTCATCGGGCCTCGCGCTGCACCGGCGAAACATCGTCCGCATCGGACGGAGTCCGCCCGGTCGGCCACTCAGCGTCGCGTCGTCTTTCCTGGTGACACGGGCGTCGGCTGGTCATCTGGCGGCATTGTGACGGGGTTGGGGACGGCGACCGCGGATCCGACGTATGGCTTTGACGGATATCGATGGCACAGCTCGCGCAGGATGGCCGCCACCTGCCGCATGTCGCTGCTGCTCCACCGTAGGTCGGTGTGCAGGTGGAGCATCCGGCGGGAGAAGTCCAACTGGTGCGGTGGGGTGTCTTCTGGGGTGAGACTCCAGAGCACCGCCGGGTAGACGCTCCTGGCGATCAGCCCGTGCCGGATGGCTTCGCGCCGCTCGGGCGAGTCGAACTCCAGCACCAGGCCGAAGGTGCGGGTGTGGGCCATTACGCCGGGAAGATCCCGCAGGCCCGACGTGAGCTCTGCGGCGTTGACCATCCGGTGGCGGCGCAACTCCTGCGCAGGAAGGACGCGCAGCGCCTCGCGGGAGAAGTCGGAGATCCCGCTGACCGTGGTCGAGCGCAACGCCGCGTCGCCGGCCGCGTAGAGCGGGAGGTACTGCTCCTTGTGCAGCGGTGAGCCTTCCAGGTAGGCCGCCTTCAGGCACATCGCGGACAGGATCCGGCTGACCGTCGCGAGGTGGCCCTCGGTCGGCGGCACGGCGGGCGGCAGCGCGCGCCCGTTGCCCGACCAGAGCACCCCTCCGTCGGGCAGCGGCAGGGTCTTGTGCAGCGAGGCAACGACGTAGTCAGCCCGGGTCTGGTCGAGCCAGGGCGCGACCGGGTCGTGAGTCACGTCGATGATCAAGGTTGCCGGAGTCGACGGCAGTATGGGGGGCTCGCCGAAGTACGAAACGGTGATCACCGCATCCGCGGGCCCGGCCTCGGGCCGCGGGTGGGGACCCATCGGTCCGGCGTCGTATCGGCGCACGGGGAGCAGATCGACAATACATTGCACCACTGAGGGGCTGTAGTAGGCCGGGACGTGTACCGCCTGCCACCCGTACTCCCGCCGGCCGAACTCGATGAGGGCCCTCAGTGCCTGCCGCCCCGATCCGAAGTACCGGACCTGCTCGGGCGGTTCGTCCCGACCGAGGCCACGCGGCAGCATCAGCGGGAACGCGGACCCCACCTCCCAGCGGTCGCCCCCTCTCATGTGGCCGGCCCGGAGGTTGCCAGGACGTCCTGCGTGCTGGTGGCGATGGCCGGGCTGAGCAGCAGCAGCGCGGATGCCAGCACCACATTCCTCGGTCTCTGTTCCTGGGCGGCCGGAACCACACCACTCTCCTTTCGCGGTAGCTGGGCGGAGCTCGACGCCCGGAATGCCGTCCGCGATGCGCCGGCGACCACGTAGTCACCGTGAGGCGCCAAGCCGACGGGGAACTCGTCCGCAAGCTGCAATGCATTGCATCGGTGGTCAGCCCCAGATCGGACCGGTAGTTATGGCTGACGGGGTTAATGCCATCCTATCGCCCCATCCAGGGCAAATGTTCCTAATACTCTCAAATCGAACTAACCCGGCGACCGCCCGGGAGGGTTTGCCGAGGCACCTCGACATCGGCCTGTTCGGACCGACGGGGGCGCGCCGTGGCGGCCCATTCGCAGCCGCGGCCGGGCCTCGGGGAGCGTGGGTCAGGCCGGTACGGACGGCAGGCCCTGGCGGTACCCGGGGAAGAAACCGGGATCCGGTTGCCAACCAGCGAGCCGGCGCCGCCCCTGCGTCTGGTGCGCGTCGACCAGTTGGGCGTACGTCTGCTCGTCGAACACTCTGGTGCCGACCGAGTAAGGCACCAGGCCGTCGGGGGCGAAGGCTCGCTTGTAGCGGAAGATGCCGTCGTCGGGCGCATAGCCGCCGCCGAGTACCAAGTGCCTCTTCCCGTGCTCCTGTCCCCACCGGAAGACCTCGACCTTCAGCAAGTCGTTCGGGCGCAGGTCGAATGCGGACCGCTCGGTGCCACCCAGATAGGAGTACAGCGTGTGGGTTGACGACAGGACGAGTTCAGTGGAGACGACGCGCCCGTCGTGCAGGGCATGAAAGAAGGCGAAGTGTCCGGGTAGTTCGTGGACAATGGTCCTGAAGAACTCTTGAGGGAAGTAGAAGTTTGCCCTGGCGTGCCGGCGGTCCATCGTGGACTTGTAGATCTGCAGGAAGTCGTCGAGGCGTGCCCCGGTCTCGTCGACCTCGATCCGGACGCCCAGCCGCCTAGCCTTGTTCACATTCTTGCGGACCTTGGGGTCGAATTCCCGCCACATCTGGTTCTGAGATGTCTGCAGGTCGCGCACCACATTGACGAGCTTCTGCTCGGTCCGGCCCGGGTACGGTAGGCGCCGGTCCTCGAACAGGCAGAGGCGGGTGAACTCCGACACCACGTTGCGGGTCCGGCAGAAGTCGTCGAACGCCGACCAGAACTCCTTGGCGTCCACCTCCCCAGCGCCGGTGTGGAACGCTCCGCCGTAGCCGTACGGGCTGGTGATGTCGAAAACCGGTCGGCCGGGGCTGACCAGATGCGGCGCGGTGACCGGCCGGAGCACGAACGGGTACAGGATGAACCCGGACGGCGTCTCGGCGTACGCCGCGAGGGGCTCGTCCTGCTCGCCGGCGAAGAGGCGTACGTAGGAAGGGTGGGCGAACACCTCCCGGGCGGCCCACGCCTGGTGAACAGCCAGCCATCGGGCCGCGTCCGCGGTCCTTCGGGCGTTCCAGATCTCGAAGTTCATCTCACTGTCTCATCCCCCCGGGGGCATCGGCCCTCGAGGAACTGTTCGATCGAATTGAGGACCCGGACAACCTGGCTCTCGGTCATCGCGGTGCCGCTGGGCAGGGTGAGGCCGTTCTCGAAGAGCCGCTGCGCGGCGCCGGTGAGCAGCGCGCGCGCACCGGCGAAAACAGGCTGAAGATGCATCGGCTTCCAGACTGGCCGGGTCTCGATGTCATACGCGCCGAGGTGGGCGGCGAGGTCCGCCGCCCGCCAGCCGGCGGCTGCCGGATCGACGGCGATAGTGGTGAGCCAGCAGTTGGCACCCACGTCATCGTCGGCGAGCAGGCGCACGCCAGGGACCGCGGCGAAGAGTTTCGCGTAACGCTCCCGCAGCCGGCGCCGTCGCGCCACGACCTCGTCCAACCGGCGCAGCTGTGCCCGACCGAGTGCGGCGAGCACGTTGCTCAGCCGGTAGTTGTAGCCCACCTCGATGTGTTCGTAGTGGGAAGCCGGCTGGCGGGCCTGGGTCGACAGGTAGCGGCTGCGGGCGATCAGGTCGGCGTCGTCCGAGAGGAGCATCCCGCCGCCGGACGTTGTGATGATCTTGTTGCCGTTGAACGAGAGCACCCCGGCTCGGCCGAACGACCCGGCGGCTCGGCCGTGCCGGGTGGCCCCGAACGCCTCCGCGGCATCCTCCACGACCGGTACCTCGGCTTCGGCGCAGAGCGGCAGGATCCGGGAGTAGTCGGCGCAGGCTCCGAACATGTCCACCGGCATCACGGCGGCGATCCTTCGGCCCCGGGCGCGTAGGTTGCGGAGCAGTTCATCCAGCAACGCCGGATCAAGGTTGCCGGTGGCGGGCTCGCAGTCGACGAAGACCGGTTCCGCTCCCGTGTAGACCACGGCGTTGGCCGTCGCGACGAACGTCAGGGTGGGGACCACGACGACGTCCCCGGGCCTTACGTCGAGGGCGAGCAGGGCCAGGTGCAGGCCGGCGGTGCCCGAGGCCAGCGCCAGCGCGTGCGCGCAGCCGACCCGCTCGGCGACCTCGCGCTCGAACGCCTCGAGGTGCGGCCCCGCCGGTGCGACCCATCCGGACCGGAGCGCGTCAAGGACGTACGACTCCTCGAGCGGGCCGACATCGGGAGGCGACAGGAGGACCGGATCGGTCACGGGACAAACTCCTTGGTGGATGCGAACACCGGTCACCTGCGCGCAATGCGGGGGTACAGGCATCGAGGGCATCCGGTGCTCAGTGTGCGGTTCGGGCATGCGCGTCCGACCCGCTGGAATGTTCTTTTGAGGCTAACGAGGAGAATGTCGACCAGTGGCGGTATCGCCATATTTGGGGGGATAAGTGATGCACCCTCGACGCGGCGATCATCCACGGTGGGCGCAGGCTGGAGGGCGGCCGAGTCGGTGTTCGATGCCCGGGAAACTGCCCCGTAGAGTGGGCCGACCACGATGTCGCCGAATGGCGGATGGGGGAGGCATGCTGCACCTGAGGATCATCGCTCCCGCCGACCAGTCGGCGGCGGTGGCCGACCTGCTGGCCGCGGATCCCGGGGTCACCCACCTGGCTGTGCTCAACGGAGCCGGCCGCCAGCCCGCGGGCGACCTGATCCTCTGTGACGTCGTGCGGGAGAGTGCGGACGGCGTGCTGCACGGACTCCGGCAGTTGGGGGTCGAGGCCCGCGGTGGGATCGCCGCCGTGGATGTGGAGTTGACCCTGTCGACCGCCGCCGATCGGGCCGCCCGGGACGCTCCGGGCAGCGGCGCCGACGCGCTGGTCTGGGACGAGATCGCCGCCAAGACCGGTGAGCAGACGGAACTGTCCGGGACCTAGCTGGTCCTGATCGTCGTCGCCACCATGATCGCCGGAATCGGCGTGCTCCTCGATCAGCCCATCCTCATCGTCGGTGCGATGGTGGTCGGCCCCGAGTTCGGTCCGCTCGCCGCACTCTGCGTCGCGCTGCTGCGGCGCAGGGCGAAGATCATCGTGCGGTCGGTGCAAGCCCTCGTGGTCGGGTTCCTGGTCGCCATGGTCGCCACGGTGCTGAGCACCTGGGCGCTCACCGCCGCCGGTCTCGTCAGCCGGGAGATGCTGCTCACCGAGCGGCCCCTGACCGATTTCATCTGGCGGCCCGACGCGCTCTCCTGGGTGGTCGGCCTGCTGGCCGGGGTCGCCGGGATGCTCTCGCTCACCTCGAAGAAGTCTGGGTCACTCGTCGGGGTGCTGATCTCGGTCACTACCGTGCCCGCGGCCGCGAACGTCGCCGTCGCCGCCGCGTACGGGGTCTGGCACGAGGCGGCCGGGTCGGCGCTTCAGTTGGTCATCAACCTCTGCGCCATCGTCCTCGCCGGCCTCGTGACCCTGGCCCTGCAACAGCTGTGGTGGTGGAATGTGGCTCGCCGCACCACCGGGCCGATCACTCCCAGGCGTCCCCGCCCTCCAGCCGACGATGGAGCAGCGTCCGCAGGGGGACGGATTCGCCATCCCGACCGCCCGCTCCGATGACCAGCGGCGGCGGTTGCGGGCGCGGGTCGGCGCCGAGCAGCCGGGCCCGCAGGCTGGCCGGGACGGTCAGCAGGTAGAACCGTCCGTCGGCGTCGACCGCCCGGGACCGGGCCCGGTCGATGTACCACCCGGTGAGCCGGGTCCGGTAACGACCGGGGCCGTCGTGAGGCTGGGCGGCCAGCGGCACGGTGCGCAGATCGCGCCGGGTCGCTTCGGCCGCGAACCGGGCGACGAGTTCCGCGGCCTCGGCCTGTTCGGCCGCGCGGCGCCGCTCCTCGGCCGCCGCGCGGGCCCGCACTGCCCGCTGCCGCTGCTCGTGCCATGTCGGGCCGTTGTCCTCCACGTCTGGACGGTACGCGATGCGCTGTCGCTCGCCCCTCCCGCAAGCCCGTACTGGCCATACACCGGTTCAACTGCCTGCATCGCCTTTAGCGGGTAATGTCCGGATTCATGGTGGAGCAGGTTCATCCTGGCGAGATAGGGCGGTCGTCCCGACCGCCGTGGAATCCGCGGGGCGACGACACCGGTCGACGGCGACGTCGACGGTGGTTGCCCAGGAGCCGGTGGGCCCGGGTGATCATCCTCGTCGCCGCCCTCGTGCTGCTGCTGGTGGTCGGCGGCGGTGGGGTCGGCGGGTGGCTCTACGTGCGGTCACTGGAGAAGCAGGTCGAGAAGGTGGACGCCTTCAACGGGCTGCAGGAGGAGCAGCGACCGGTCCGGGCCGCGGATTCCGCGCTCAATTTCCTCATCGTCGGCAAGGATCAGTCCGCGCCGGGGGACACGGTCTCGCGTACCGACGCCATCATGCTGGTCCACGTGCCGCACAGCCGGGACCGGGCGCAGGTCATCTCGATCCCGCGGGACACCTGGACCACCATCCCGGCGTCCCTCCCCGTGGACGGCGGCGGTCCGAGGAAGGACAAGATCAATGCCGCGTACGCCTGGGGCGGGACGCCCCTGCTGGTCCGGACGATCGAGGGCTTCACCGGAGTACGCATCGACCACGTCGTCGTGGTGGACTTCGCCGGCTTCGGAAAGGTCATCGACGCGCTTGGCGGTGTGGATGTCAACGTCGACGTTCCCTTTACCTCCGAGGTGTCAAACGGACGGGTCTACCAGCCGGGAGTCCATCACATGGACAGCACCGTCGCCTTGGACTACGCACGGCAGCGCAAGCAGTTCGCCGACGGCGACTACAGCCGGATGCGCCACCAGCAGGCCATCATCAGCGCGGTGATGCAGAAGGCCAGCCGCACGGGCATCCTCACGAACCCCGCGCAGCTCAACGACTTCCTCCGGGCGACCGCCAGCGCCGTGCAGGTCGACCAAGAGCTGTCGGTCTTCGACACCATCTGGAACCTGCGTGGCGTCAGCGCCGGGGACGTCACCATGTTGACCAGCCCCACAACTGGCGTGGGGATGGTCGGCGACCAGAGCGTGCTCTTCCCCGACATGGCGGCCTCGGCGAAGCTCTTCGCGGCGATCAAGAACGACACCATGGACGAATGGCTGGCTGAGAACCCGGACGCTCGTAACTCCCCGAACTGACCGAGCCCCGTGGGGAGGTGCCGGACCCACTTCGACGGTGGGCCCGGCAGCACTCCAGCAGATCGCCCCGGGTCCGGCCGGCGTGGCCCGCTCAGAGGGGCCCGACGCGACGGTGATCCGTCAGGCCAGACCGGCCCGGCGAAGGGCGTTGGCCATCGCGTCGTTGGTCGGCGGCGGGGCGGAGCCGCCGCGGCCCTGCTGCTGCTGCGGTCCGCCCCGACCGCCGCCGCGATCGCCCCTCGCGACACCCCGGTCGCCGCGCGAGCCGCTCTGTCCGCCGCGGGTCCCGGCCTGGTCGCCACGCGCACCGCCGCGCTCGCGGCGTCCGCCCTCCGGCTGCGGCCGGCCGTCGCCGGAGGACGCCTCGTCCTCCAGCCGCAGGGTCAGCGAGATCCGCTTGCGCGGCACGTCGACGTCGAGCACCTTGACCCGGACCACGTCGCCGGACTTCACCACGTCGCGCGGGTCCTTGACGAAGGTGTGCGACATCGCCGAAACGTGCACCAGACCGTCCTGGTGCACTCCGACGTCGACGAACGCGCCGAACGCCGCCACGTTCGTGACCACGCCCTCCAACAGCATGCCGGGGACCAGGTCGCCGATCTTCTCCACGCCCTCGGCGAAGGTGGCCGTCTTGAAGGCCGGCCGCGGGTCGCGCCCCGGCTTCTCCAGTTCGGCCAGGATGTCGGTGACGGTGGGCAGGCCGAAGGTGTCGTCGACGAAGTCGGTGGCCTTCAGCCCGCGCAGGATCGCCGACTTCCCGATCAGGGAACGCAGGTCCTGCCCGGTGGTGGCGAGGATCCGGCGCACCACCGGGTACGACTCCGGGTGGACGCTGGAGGAGTCCAGCGGATCGTCGCCGCCGGGGATGCGCAGGAAGCCGGCGCACTGCTCGAACGCCTTCGGGCCGAGCCGGGCCACCTTCTTCAGCTCGGATCGGGAACGGAACGGGCCGTTGGCGTCCCGGTGGAGCACGATGTTCTCCGCCAGCCCGTTGCCGATGCCGGAGACCCGGGTCAGCAGGGGAGCCGAGGCGGTGTTGACGTCGACGCCGACCGCGTTGACGCAGTCCTCGACCACCGTGTCCAGTGAGCGCGACAGCTTCACCTCGGACAGGTCGTGCTGGTACTGCCCGAGGCCGATCGAACGCGGGTCGATCTTGACCAGCTCGGCGAGCGGGTCCTGCAGGCGGCGGGCGATGGAGACCGCGCCGCGCAGCGACACGTCCATCCCGGGCAGCTCCTGCGAGGCGTACGCAGAGGCGGAGTAGACCGACGCGCCGGCTTCGGAGACCACCACCTTGGTGAGGTTGAGCTGCGGGTACCGCTTGATCAGCTCGCCGGCGAGCTTGTCGGTCTCCCGACTGGCGGTGCCGTTGCCGATGGCGACCAGCTCGACGCCGTGCGCCCCGGCCAGCCGGGCGAGGGTCTCGATCGAGGCGTCCCACTGCCGGCGCGGCTCGTGCGGGTAGATCGTGTCGGTGGCGACCACCTTGCCGGTGGCGTCCACGACGGCGACCTTCACCCCGGTACGCAGGCCCGGGTCCAGCCCCATCGTGGGTCGGGTGCCGGCCGGCGCGGCGAGCAGGAGATCGCGCAGGTTGGTGGCGAAGACCCGTACCGCTTCCTCCTCGGCCGCCTGCCACAGCCGCAGCCGCAGGTCCGCGCCGAGGTGGATGAGGACCCGGGTGCGCCAGGCCCAGCGGACCGTGTCGGCCAACCAGCGGTCGGCCGGGCGGCCGGCGTCGGACACGCCGAACCGGCCGGCGATGGCCGCCTCGTACCGGCTCGGGCCGGTCGGCGCGGCGTCCGCCTCGCCGGCCTCCTCCGGTTCCATGGTCAGGTCGAGCATGCCCTCCTTCTCGCCCCGGAACATGGCCAGGATCCGGTGCGAGGGCAGCTTCGGGTACGGCTCGGAGAAGCGGCGAAGACCGGTGAGCAGACCGAGCTGTCCGGCACCTACCTGGTGCTGCTCATCGTCGCCACCATGATCGCCGGTATCGGCGTGCTACTGGACCAGCCGATCCTCATCGTCGGTGCGATGGTGGTGGGTCCGGAGTTCGGCCCCCTCGCCGCGCTCTGCGTGGCGCTGCTGCGCCGCCGGCTCGGGGTGATCGGCCGCTCGGTGCAGGCCCTCTCGGTTGGCTTCCTGACCGCCATGGTGGCGACCGTGTTGAGCACCTGGGCGCTGACCGCCGTCGGCCTGGTCAACCGGGAGATGCTGCTCGCCGACCGCCCGCTCACCGACTTCATCTGGCGACCGGACGCGCTGTCCTGGGTGGTCGGCCTGCTCGCCGGGGTGGCCGGCATGCTCTCGTTGACCTCGAAGAAGTCGGGCAGCCTGGTCGGGGTGCTGATCTCGGTGACCACGGTGCCGGCTGCGGCGAACGTGGCGGTGGCCGCCGCCTACGGGGTCTGGCACGAGGCGGCCGGGTCGGCCCTCCAACTGGTGATCAACCTGTGCGCCATCGTCCTGGCCGGGCTGCTCACCCTCGTGGTGCAGCAGGTCTCGTGGTGGAACGTGGCCCGTCGGTCCCGTCGCCCAGCAGCCGGGTGAGCAGGGTCCGCAACGGGATCGACTCGCCGTCTCGGCCGCCCGCCCCGATGACCAGCGGCGCCGGGCTGGGCTGCGGGTCGACGCCGAACAGCCGGGCTCGCAGACCGCCCTGCACGGTCAGCAGGTGGAACCGTCCGGCCACGTCCACCGCCCGGGTTCCGGCCCGGTCGACGTACCAGCCGGTCAGCCGGGTCCGGTAGCGCCCGCGCCCGTCGTAGCCCCGGGCGATCAGCCGGGTGGTGGGCAGCCCCCGCCGGGTCGCCTCGGCCACGAACCAGGCCACCAACTCCGCCGCCTCGGCCTGCTCGGCGGCCCGCCGCCGCGCGTCCGCGTCGGCGTGCGCCCGCACCGCCTGCCGCTGGCGCTCCCGCCACTCCCGGCCGTCCCGCTCACTCACGACGCCGACGGTACGCCCGCGCGTGTGGCCCGGCTCAGTCGAGTACGGCGAGCAGGGTGCGCCGGGCGATGGCGGCCATCACCGGGTTGGTCTCGACGTAGTACGGCAGCGCGTTGATCGCCTGTACCAGCGCCCAGCCGCGCCCGCGTTCCCAGGTCGCATCGTCCACGCCGAGCGCCCGCCGGTACCTCTCCCGCGACCCGGCGTCGAACAGGTTCCACGCCGACATCAGGTCCACCGCCGGATCGCCCATGTTGACCGTTTCGAAGTCGATGACCGCGGCCAGTCGCCCGTCACGGACCAGCAGGTTGCCCGGCATCAGGTCGGCGTGGATCCACACGTCACCGGCGTCGTGCCGGGGAGCGTCCCGGCAGCGGTCCCACACCTCGGCGAGCCGGGCGGTGTCGGTGAGCTGGCCACTGCTGGCGAGGGCTGACCGCACCCCGACATCCTGGGCGGCCAGCGGTCCGCCCCGGCCGAACCCCGGCCAGGCCCGACCGCCGGTGTCGATGCCATGCAGGGCGATGACAACGCCGGCCAGGTCACGGGCGAAGGCGCCCAGGTCGTCGACCCGGCTTGGCTGGGTCGGCTCGCCGGGGATCCAGCGGTACGCCGTCCACGGCCCGAGATACCCCTCGCCCGGCTCGCCGAGGCCGAGCGGTTCGGGCACCGCGATCGGCAGGTGCGGGCCGAGCAGCCGGGCGTGCTCCTGCTCCCGCCGCAGCTCGGCGCGCAGCTCGGTGTCGGCCGTTGGTTGCAGGGGGAACCGCAGGACGATCTCCGCACCGAGCCGGAAGAGGGCATTCACCGTGCCGGTCGTGGGGAGCGGACGGACGGGGAGCGCCCGCCACTCGGGAAACTGCTCGGCCACCAGCGCGGCGACGACATCCGCGGTGACGTCGACCTGGTCGGCATGCATCTTCACCGCGAGATCATCACTCACCACTCCGGGGCCGGGCGACCCCATTTCTTTCTCGAGGCCCGCCCCTTCCCCAATGGGGCCCACCCTTTCCCCTCCGACGCCTTGAGTCTCCTGTCGAGCTGCCCCCGATCTGGACCACCACATGGCTCTGCCCCAGATCTGGACCACCACGTGGCCTCCGCCCCAGATCTGGGCCACCACACGGCCTCTGCCCCAGAAATGGGGCAGCTCGACAGGTTGCCGCGGGGGACTGGACCGGCCGGCCACTGAGGTGAGCAGAGCGCCGGGGGCGCCCGGGATGTCGCCCGTGCGGGGCGACATCCCGAGCCGGGTCTGGCGAGGCGTGCGGCCCCGCTGGTCGGTCAGGCCAGGCCGGCGCGGCGCAGGGCGTCCGCCATCGCGTCGTTGGCCGGCGCCGCCGAGCGATCAGCCTGCCCGCCACGGCCACCCTGCCCGCCACGGCCACCCTGCCCGCCACGGCCACCCTGACCACCCTGACCGCCACGGCCGCCTTGACCGCCCCGCTGCTGCCCGCCGCTTCCGCCTTGCCCGCCGCGACCACCTTGACCGCCGCGCTGGTCGGGCCCGCCGCGTCCGCTCTGCGACCCGCGCTGCGCCGGTCCGCCGCGCCCGTCCTGGCCGGTCCGGTCGCCGCGGGCGCCCTGTCCGTCCCGCGTACCGGCGGGTGCCCCCGGCTCGTCCTCCAAGCGCAGGGTCAGCGAGATCCGCTTGCGGGGTACGTCGACGTCCAGCACCCTGACCCGGACGACGTCACCGGACTTCACCACCTCGCGGGGGTCCTTGACGAAGGTCCGGGACATCGCCGAGACGTGCACCAGACCGTCCTGGTGCACCCCGACGTCCACGAACGCGCCGAACGCGGCCACGTTGGTGACCACGCCCTCCAGCACCATGCCGGGAGTCAGGTCACCGATCTTCTCCACACCCTCGACGAAGGTGGCGGTGCGGAACTCGGGCCGCGGGTCGCGGCCCGGCTTCTCCAGCTCGGCCAGGATGTCGGTGACGGTCGGCAGGCCGAACCGGTCGTCGACGAAGTCGGTCGCCCGCAGCCCGCGCAGGATGCTGCTCCTACCGATCACGGAGCGTAGGTCCTGGCCGGTGCTGGCGAGGATCCGGCGCACCACCGGGTACGCCTCGGGGTGCACGCTGGAGGAATCCAGCGGGTCGTCGCCGCCGGGGATGCGCAGGAAGCCGGCGCACTGCTCGAACGCCTTGGGCCCGAGCCGGGCCACCTTCTTCAGCTCGGTACGCGACCGGAACGGCCCGTTGGCGTCCCGGTGCAGCACGATGTTCTCGGCCAGCCCGGCGCCGATCCCGGAGACCCTGGTCAGCAGCGGCGCCGAGGCGGTGTTGACGTCCACCCCGACGGCGTTGACGCAGTCCTCCACCACCGCGTCCAGAGACCGGGACAGCTTCACCTCGGACAGGTCGTGCTGGTACTGGCCGACCCCGATCGACCGTGGGTCGATCTTGACCAGCTCGGCGAGCGGGTCCTGGAGCCGACGGGCGATGGAGACCGCGCCGCGCAGCGACACGTCCATCCCCGGCAGCTCCTGAGAGGCGTACGCGGAGGCCGAGTAGACCGACGCGCCGGCCTCGGAGACCACCACCTTGGTCAGGTTGAGCTGCGGGAACCGCTTGATCAGGTCGCCGGCCAGCTTGTCGGTCTCCCGGGAGGCGGTGCCGTTGCCGATCGCCACCAGCTCCACCCCGTGCGCGCCGGCCAGCCGGGCGAGGGTCTCGATCGAGGCGTCCCACTGCCGGCGCGGCTCGTGTGGATAGATGGTGTCGGTGGCGACGACCTTGCCGGTGGCGTCCACCACGGCCACCTTGACTCCGGTCCGCAGGCCCGGGTCCAGCCCCATCGTGGACCGGGAGCCGGCCGGCGCGGCGAGCAGCAGGTCACGCAGGTTCATGGCGAAGACCCGTACCGCCTCCTCCTCGGCCGCCTGCCACAGCCGCATCCGCAGGTCCGCGCCGAGGTGGATGAGGATCCGGGTACGCCAGGCCCAGCGGACCGTGTCGGCCAGCCAGCGGTCGGCCGGGCGGGCGGCGTCGGACACGCCGAACCGGCCGGCGATGGCTGCCTCGTACCGGCTCGGGCCGGTCGGCGCGGCGTCCGCCTCGCCCGCCTCCTCCGGTTCCATCGTCAGGTCGAGCACGCCCTCCTTCTCGCCCCGGAACATGGCCAGGATCCGGTGTGAGGGCAGCTTCGGGTACGGCTCCGAGAAGTCGAAGTAGTCGGCGAACTTGGCGCCAGCGGTCTCCTGGCCCTCGCGTACCCGGGAGACCAGCCGGCCCCGCGACCACATCTGCTCGCGCAGCGTGCCGATCAGGTCGGCGTCCTCGGCGAAGGTCTCGATCAGGATCGCCCGGGCGCCCTCCAGCGCGGCGGCGGCGTCGGCGACGCCCTTCTCCGGGTCGACGAACCCGGCGGCGGTGGCCCGCGGGTCCTGGGTGGGGTCGGCCAGCAGCGTCGCGGCCAGCGGCGCCAGCCCGGCCTCGCGGGCGATCTGCGCCCGGGTCCGCCGCTTCGGCTTGTACGGCAGGTAGATGTCCTCCAGCCGGGACTTCGAGTCGGCGGCCATGATCTGCGCTTCCAGGGCCTCGTCCAGCTTGCCCTGGCCGCGGATCGACTCCAGGACGGCGGCCCGCCGCTCGTCCAGCTCGCGCAGGTAGCGCAGCCGCTCCTCCAGGGTGCGCAGCTGGGTGTCGTCGAGCAGGCCGGTGGCCTCCTTGCGGTAGCGGGCGATGAACGGCACGGTGGCGCCGCCGTCGAGCAGCTCCACGGCCGCCCGCACCTGACGCTCGGCCACGCCGAGCTCGTCGGCGATCCGCTGATGAACAGACTGGGTCACGATCTCGATCCGCCTTCGGAAGTGGGTACCGCCTGCATTGTGCCGGGCGGTGTCGGGCGTTGTCGCCGCGCCCGGCCAGGCTGATCCGTCTCGCCCGGCGGGGTTGAACCGCCGCGCCCGGCCGGGGCGACCCGGCGGCGACCCCGCCGCGCCTGCGCTAGCGTTGCGATCATGGAATCAGCTGCGGAGCCGCGTGCCCGGCGGCTCTTCGGCGGCAGCGCCCGGGCCCTCGGCGACCTCACGCCCAACCCGTTCCGCGCCGACCGGGACCGGATCGTCGGCTCGCCGTTCTTCGCCCGCCTCGGGGGCGTCACCCAGGTGATCAGCCCGGTCGGTTCCGGCCTGCTGGTGCACAACCGGCTCACCCACAGCCTGAAGGTCGCCCAGGTGGCCCGGGCGATCGCCGAGCGGCTGACCGGCGACGAGCGGTGGCGTGACCTGCTGGACAAGCTCGGCGGCTGCGATCCGGACGTGGTGGAGGCCGCGGCGCTCGCCCACGACCTGGGCCACCCGCCGTTCGGGCACCTGGGGGAGCGGGTGCTGGACCGGTTGGCCCGGCAACGCCTCGGCCTCAGCGACGGGTTCGAGGGCAACGCCCAGTCGTACCGGATCGTCACCAGCACCGAGATCCGCGGCGCGGCCACCACCGGGCTGGACCTGACCGCCGCGGTCCGCGCGGCGATGCTGAAGTACCCGTGGACCCGCCTCGACCACCCCGACCCGCACCCCCGGCTGCTGGACCCGCCGCCGCGGGGGGCCACCCCACCGCCGGACGACCCGGAGAGCGGCTCGTCGAAGTTCGGCGCCTACCGGACCGAGCTCGACGACCTGCGCCAGGCCCGGGAGCCGTTCGCCGGCCGCATCCCGGAGTGGCAGCAGACCGTGGAGGCGTCGGTGATGGACACCGCCGACGACATCGCGTACGCCATCCACGACGTGGAGGACTTCTACCGGGTCGGGGTGCTCCAGCAGGGCGCGGTCTCCGCCGAGCTGATGGCCTGGCAGCGGGAGAGCGGGCACTTCCGGGCGATCACCGACGCGGCGCTGGCCACCGCGGCCCGTCGGCCCGGCGCGGCGATCGAGCGGCTGCGCCGGCAGCTGCACCGCAAGGACGCCTGGATCGCCGACGACGACGCCTTCGCCGCCGCCGTCGAGCACGTCCGGGAGGAGCTGGTCGAGGGGCTGCTGGCGATGCCGTTCGACGGTTCGATCGAGGCCGAGCAGTACGTGGCCCGGTTCTCCGCCCGCTGGTCCACCCGCTTCGTCGAGGCGATCACGGTGACCGATCAGCCGTCGGTGCGCTCCGGGTACGTGCTGCTCGGCTGCGCCCAGTGGCACGAGGTGCAGGTGCTCAAGTTCGTCCACCACCGGTTCGTGCTGGCCCGCCCCGACCTTGCCCTGCACCAGCGCGGCCAGGCCCGGCTGCTGGGCACCCTGGTCGAGGCGCTCTGGGAGTGGCTGCTCGACCCGGAGGAGGAGTCCCGGTTGCCCCGGCGACTGCACGACTTGGTCGAGCTGGCCGAGGCGGAGCTGCATCCGCGTACGTCGGACCGGATCGGCCGGGCCCGGGGGCGGGCCATCGTGGACTTCGTCGCGCAACTCACCGACGGCCAGGCGGTGGCCATGCTGGACGCGCTCTCCGGCCGCTCCGGTGCGCTCTGGACCGACGCCTTCGTGCTTTAGGCGACGGCCTGCCACCAGCCGTCCACCGCGGGTGGTTCGTCGACCACCACGCGCTCGCCTGGGCGGGGGACGGCAAGCCTCACGTCGCGGGCCTTCGCCTCGGCCCACAGCCGGTTCACCGGTTCGGACCAGTCGTGCAGGGCCAGGTTGAACGTCGCCCAGTGCACCGGGATGAACAGCCCGCCGCGCAGGTCGAGGTGGGCGTCGACAGCCTCCTCGGGGAACATGTGGATGCTCGGCCAGGCCCGGTCGTACGCGCCGATCTGCATCAGCGTCACGTCGAACGGCCCGTGCTCCGCGCCGATCGCCGCGTACCCGTCGAAGTAGCCGGAGTCGCCGGTGTAGAAGACCTTGCGGGACCTGCCCGCGATGACCCAGGAACTCCAGAGCGTGCCGTCACGGCGCAGCCCCCGGCCGGAGAAGTGCTGGGCCGGCGTGGCGGTGACCTTCAGCCCGTCGATCCGGTGGCTGTCCGACCAGTCCAGCTCGATGGTCCGGTCGGCCGGTACGCCCCACCGGTCCAGGTGTGCCCCCACCCCCAGCGGCACCAGGAACGGCGCGGACTGCCGGGCGACCAGCTCCCGGACGGTGGCCATGTCGAGGTGGTCGTAGTGGTCGTGGGAGATGAGGATCGCGTCGAGTCGGGGCAGCTCGTCGAGGCGTACCGGCGGTTCGTGCAACCGGCGGGGACCGACCAGGGCCGAGGGTGAGCAGCGCTCGCTCCACACCGGGTCGATGAGCACCCGGTACCCCTCGATCTCCACCAGTGCCGAGGCGTGGCCGTACCAGATGATGCCGAGTTCCCGGTCGGTGCCGGTGGTGGCCGGCTCGTCGGCCGGACGCAGCAGCGGCACCGAGGTGCTCGGGCGGCGCTTCTGCTTGCCGAAGATCAGTTCGCGGAGCAGGTTGCGGCCCGGCTCGGCGGCGACCATGGTGCGGGTGCCGGCCTGGTTGTGGAAGGTGCCGTCGCGAAACTGGGGCGAGCGGGCCGCCCGGTCGGCCCGGGCGCCGGCGAGTCGGCCGCCCAGTGCCGCCGGCACGTCCCGGGCCACCCAGGCCAGGCCGGCCAGCGCGGCCAGCCCTGCCGCGCCGCCCATCCGTCGCCCGAGCGACCGCTCGACGTCCGTGCGTTCCGCTGGTGCCATCGCCGTCCCTCCGCTGTGTCCCGCACTACACGGTAGTCACCCGGGCCGGCTCGTGCCCCGGCGGCCGCCGCACCGGGCCGGACGCCGCCACGACGGCCGGCCCGGGTGCGTGCTCAGCCGCCGTTGCTGGGCCGCCGGGCCGCGATCCGGTACGCCGTGCCGGCGCCGGCGAGCCGGTCCACCGCGGCGAGGAACCGGGGGCCCATGGCGGCCCGGGCCTGCACCGCCGGGTGGGTGGCGCCGAAGTCGTCCGGGTCGGCCTGCCCGTCGGCGAACAGCGCGTAGGTGAGCACCGCGGCGCCGGACCGGTCGAAGATGATTCCGGCCTCGTGCCGGGCGTCGGCGAACCAGCCCGCCTTGGTGGCGATCCGGGCCCGCTCGTCGGAGGACATGGTGCGCCGGATGCCGTCGGTGAACGCCACCGGGGCGCGCAGCAGCCCGAGCAGGAACGCCGTCGAGGCGGGGGAGAGCAGGGTGCCGGCGACCAGGGCGCGCAGCAGGTCGTGCGTCTCCCGGGGGGTGCTGGTGCCGAGGAAGAACCGGTTCGGGTTGGCCACCGGCTCGACCTGGGTGTTCGGGAAGCCCTTGCCGACCAGGATGGCGTTGAGCTCGGCGGCCGGGCAGACCGACCCGCACAGCCGCACCGCCGTGTCGTCGGAGACGGTCAGCAGGGTGGCCAGCACGTGCCCGAGGGTCACGCTGCTCGGGTACGCGCCGTCCAGGCTGAAGATGCCGTCGCCGCCCGGAACGACGATCGCCGCCGTCACCTCGACCCGCTGGTCCAGGGTGAGCAGCCCCCGGTCGACCTTGTCGAGCACCGCCGTGGCGACCGCGATCTTGTTGACGCTGTACGCCTCGATCCGCCGGTCCGCCTCGGCCGCCACCGCGACCACGGGCGCTCCGGCCGGGTCGGCCACGCTGACGTACGCCTGCCAGTTGCCGCCGGCCGCGGTGCTGAACCGGGTGTAGGCGGCGGCGACGCGGCGGGCGGCCTGGGCCGGGGTGGTTGGGCTGGGTTCGGTCGTAGCGGCGGCGCTCGCCGGGCCGGCGGCGCCGAGCACCGTACCGGCGGTGGCCACCGTGCCCAGCCCGAGTGCGGTCCTGCGGTTCAGTCGGATGGTCAATCGTCTCCCCCATCGTGGTGCGCCGGAGCGCTTGCCGGACCACCACCCTAGGCGAGTTGATCGATGCAAGGCGCCCCCCGACCGCTCAGCCGAGCCGCCGACGCAGCACGGCGCCCACCGACCCGGGCACGCTGCGAGCGAGCTGCCGCAGGTCAGGCAGGTGACCGCCGCGCACCGCCTCGCCGGCCGGGTTCGGGGCGAAGACCGTGCCGTCGTGCGCGTCGACCGGCCGCCCGCTCAGGCCGGCCAACCGCATCAACGGTCCGACCAGGACGTCGTACACGCCGGGCAGCACGGTGAAGCCGGCGCGCAGCACCACGTTCAGCCGGCCCACGGAGACCTCCCGGCGGGGCCGGTCCACGCAGTCCACGATGGCCCGGGCCACCCGCTGGGAGCTGGTGACCGGCGGTGGAGGCCGGCCGACCCGGCCCAGGTAGTTGGCCGCCTGCTGGTACACCGGGGTGTCCACGCTGCCCGGGTTGACCAGGCACAGCCGGATCCGCGGGCTGTCGCGCAGCTCCTGCTGCAGCGTCCGGACCAGCCCCTGCAACCCCCACTTGCTGGTCACGTAGGCGCTCATGTACGGCGCGGTGATGTGCCCGAGCATCGAGCTGGTGAGGATCAGGGTGCCGGTCCCGGTGGCCCGGACGTGCCGCAACGCCACCCGCGCCGAGTCGGCCGCGGCCAGCAGATCGGTGCGCACCACCTGGTCGAAGACCCGCTCCGGCAGCTCGTCGAAGCGTCCGTAGGCCATGACGGCGGCCGTGGGCACCCAGACGTCGATGCGGCCGAACCGGTCGGCCGCGGCGCCCGCGAGCGCCTCCAGCGCGCCCGGCTCGGTGACGTCGGTGGGCACGGTCAGCACGTCGACGTCGGCGCACTCCGCGCGTACGTCGGCCAGGGTCTGTGTGGCGCGGGCGGCGAGGACGAGGCGGTCGCCGCGCTCGGCGAACGCCCGGGCCGTCGCCCGGCCGATCCCGCTGGTCGCGCCGGCGATCACCACGACCCGGCTCACGGAGCGAGCACAACCTTGATGCAGCCGTCCTCCTTCTTCTTGAACATCTCGTACGCCTGCGGCGCCCTGGCCAGCGGTACCCGATGGGTGTGCAGATCCTCGACGCCCAGCGGGTCGTCATCACCGGCGAGCAGTGGCAGGATCTCGTCGGTCCACCGGCGCACGTGGCACTGCCCCATCCGCAGCTGGATGCCCCGGTCGAACATCTCCATCAGCGGCATCGCGTCCGCCTCGCCGCCGTAGACGCTGGACAGCGAGACGGTGCCGCCGCGACGGACCGCCTTGATCGCGGCGTGCAGGACGGAGAGCCGGTCCGTGCCGACCCGGTCGGTCATCGTCTGGGCCAGCCTGTCCGGCAGCAGTCCGACGGCGGCGTGGGCCAGCTTGCCGACCGGCGCGCCGTGCGCTTCCATGCCGACGGCGTCGATCACCGCGTCCGGGCCGCGCCCGTCGACCAGGTCGATCAGCGCGCCCGGTACGTCGTCGAGTTCGCGGACGTCGAGCACCTCGATGCCGTGCCGGCGGGCCAGCTCCAGCCGCTCGGGCACCAGGTCCAGGCCGATCACCCGGCCGGCGCCGAGGTGGCGGCCGATCCGGGCGCAGAACTGCCCGACCGGGCCCAGCCCGAACACCGCCAGGGTGCCCCCGGGCGGGGTGTCCGCGTACTTCACCGCCTGCCAAGCGGTGGGCAGGATGTCGGAGAGGTAGAGGTAGCGCTCGTCGGCGCCGGTCTGCGGGATGGTGATCGGCCCGAATTGAGCCTGCGGAACGCGCAGGTACTCGGCCTGCCCGCCGGGGACCGAGCCGTAGAGCGACGTGTAGCCGAACAGCGCCGCGCCCTTGCCCTCGCTGCTGACCTGGGTGGTCTCGCACTGGGCGTAGAGCTGGCGCTGGCACATCCAGCAACTGCCACAGGAGATGTTGAACGGCACGACCACCCGGTCGCCGGGCTTGAGTCGGGTCACCTCCGGCCCGACCTCCTCGACGATGCCCATCGGCTCGTGGCCGAGGATGTCGCCGGGCTTCAGGTACGGCCCCAGCACCTCGTGCAGGTGCAGGTCGGAGCCGCAGATCGCCGTCGAGGTGATCTTCACGATCGCGTCGGTCGGCTCCTCGATCCGGGGGTCCGGGACCTCCTCGACCCGTACGTGCCGCTTGCCTTGCCAGGTCAGTGCCTTCATGCCGTTCGTCCCCTCTCCGGTGCGCCTACCGGACTGCTACCCGCGCTCCGGCACTTGAACCGGTCCGGGGTGGTTGGCGGGTCGCCGATGATCAACTCGGTTTGCATGGTGTCGGGGTGTCACCGGCGTGGGGATACGCCGACTTCCAGGAACCCGAGTTGCTCTCCCGTGCGCCACCCACAGCGCCGAGCGCAGCCGGAAAGAGCCGCTGGCCGGCACCCACCAGGGGTGCCGGCCAGCGGCGTGATCACGTACCTGAGAAAACCGGGACCGGCGCGCGGACGGTCGCCCCCAGCCCGACCACGAAGAACACCAGGCTCAGGAGCCCGGAGTGTTGTCGCCCCGCTTCGAGGTGGCCATGAGGTAGTCGCGGTTGAGCCGGCCGATGGTGTTCAGCGGAATGCCCTTCGGGCAGGCCGGGGTGCACTCACCGGCGTTGGTGCAGCCGCCGAAGCCGGCCTCGTCGTGCGCGTCGACCATGCCGATCACCCGGGTGTACCGCTCGGGCTGGCCCTGCGGCATCAGGGAGAGCTGGGTGAGCTTGGCGGCGGTGAAGAGCATGCCGGAGCCGTTCGGGCAGGCGGCGACACACGCGCCGCAGCCGATGCAGGCGGCCGACTCGAAGGCGGCGTCCGCGTTGGCCTTGGCCACCGGGGTGGAGTGCGCCTCGGGCGCGCTGCCGGTCGGCGCGGTGATGTAGCCACCGGCGGCGATGATCTTGTCGAAGGCGCCCCGGTTGACCACCAGGTCCTTGATCACCGGGAAGGCGCTGGCCCGCCACGGCTCGATGTCGATCGTCTCGCCGTCGGTGAACTGCCGCATGTGCAGCTGGCACGCGGTGGTGCCGCGCTGCGGCCCGTGCGCGTCACCGTTGATCATCAGGCCGCACATGCCGCAGATGCCCTCGCGGCAGTCGTGGTCGAACGCCACCGCGTCCTCACCGGCGAGGATCAGCCGCTCGTTGAGCACGTCGAGCATCTCGAGGAACGACATGTCCGGGGACACGTCGTCGACCTTGTAGGTCACCATCCGACCCTTGTCCTCAGGGCCCTTCTGGCGCCAGATGCGCAGGGTCAGGTTCACTTGTAGCTCCGCTGCGTGGGGTGGACGTATTCGAACATCAGGTCTTCCTTGTGCAGCACCGACGGCTCACCGGTGGCGGTGAACTCCCAGGCCGCCACGTACGCGAACCGGTCGTCGTCGCGCTGCGCCTCGCCGTCCGGGGTCTGGTGCTCGGCCCGGAAGTGGCCGCCGCAGGACTCCTCGCGGTGCAGGGCGTCGACGCACATCAGCTCGGCCAGCTCGAAGAAGTCGGCCACCCGGCCGGCCTTCTCCAGCGACTGGTTGAGCTCCTCGCCGCTGCCGGACACCCGGACCCGCTGCCAGAACTGGTCGCGCAGGGCACGGATCTCGCCGATCGCCTTGCGCAGCCCGGCCTCGCTGCGCTCCATGCCGCAGTGCTCCCACATGATCTGGCCCAGCTCCCGGTGGAACGAGTCCACCGTCCGGTCGCCGTTGACCGCCAGCAGCCGCTGGATCCGGTCCTCGACATCGGCGCGCGCCTCGACCGCCGCCGGGTGGCTGGCGTCGACCTTCTCCAGCGGGCCCGAGGCCAGGTAGTTGGCGATCGTGGTCGGCAGCACGAAGTAGCCGTCGGCCAGGCCCTGCATCAGCGCTGAGGCGCCGAGCCGGTTCGCGCCGTGGTCGGAGAAGTTCGCCTCGCCGATCACGAACAGGCCGGGGATGCTCGACTGGAGGTCGTAGTCGACCCAGAGACCACCCATCGTGTAGTGCACGGCGGGGTAGATCCGCATCGGCACCTCGTACGGGTCCTCGCCGGTGATCCGCTCGTACATCTCGAAGAGGTTGCCGTACTTGGCCTCGATGGCCTTGCGGCCCAGCCGGCCGATCGCGTCGGCGAAGTCGAGGTAGACACCGAGTTTGGTCGGCCCGACGCCGCGTCCCTCGTCGCAGACGTTCTTCGCGGCGCGGGAGGCGATGTCGCGGGGGACCAGGTTGCCGAAGGAGGGGTAGATCCGCTCCAGGTAGTAGTCCCGCTCGTCCTCCGGGATGTCCTGGGGGTTGCGGTCGTCGCCCTTGGTCTTCGGCACCCAGACCCGGCCGTCGTTGCGCAGCGACTCGCTCATCAGGGTCAGCTTCGACTGGTGGTCGCCGGAGACTGGGATGCAGGTCGGGTGGATCTGCGTGTAACAGGGGTTGGCGAAGTACGCGCCCTTGCGGTGCGCCCGCCAGGTGGCGGTGACGTTGCAGCCCTTGGCGTTGGTGGAGAGGTAGAAGACGTTGCCGTAGCCGCCGGACGCGAGCACGACGGCGTCGGCCATCTCGGTGCTGATCTCGCCGGTGACCAGGTCGCGGACCACGATGCCGCGGGCCTTGCCGTCCACGATGACGAGCTCCAGCATCTCGTGCCGGGCGTTCATCTCCACGTTGCCGAGGCCGATCTGCCGCTCCAGCGCCTGGTACGCGCCGAGCAGCAGTTGCTGGCCCGTCTGCCCCCGGGCGTAGAAGGTGCGCTGCACCTGGGCGCCGCCGAAGGAGCGGGTGTCCAGCAGACCGCCGTACTCGCGGGCGAACGGCACGCCCTGGGCGACGCACTGGTCGATGATGTTGACCGACACCTCGGCCAGCCGGTGCACGTTCGACTCCCGGGAGCGGAAGTCGCCGCCCTTGACGGTGTCGTAGAACAGTCGGTGCACCGAGTCGCCGTCGTTGCGGTAGTTCTTCGCGGCGTTGATGCCGCCCTGCGCCGCGATCGAGTGCGCCCGGCGGGGGCTGTCCTGGTAGCAGTAGGACCTGACGTGGTAGCCCTGCTCGGCCAGGGTGGCCGCGGCCGAGCCGCCGGCCAGGCCGGTGCCGACCACGATCACCGTCATCTTGCGGCGGTTCGCGGGGTTGACCAGCTTGGCCTCGAAGCGTCGGGTGTCCCAGCGCTTCTCGATCGGGCCGGTGGGAGCCTTGGTGTCGGCGATCGGGTCGCCCTCGGTGAAGAGTTCCATGTCAGGACACCAATCCGGTGAGAACGGCGAACGGGACCACCAGGTATCCGGCGCAGAGCAGCACGGCGAAGACCAGCGCGGCGGTGCGCGCCCGGCGCTCGCCCCGCGGCGTCTGCTGGCCGAGGCTGCGGAACGCGCTGAAGGCGCCGTGCCGCAGGTGGAAGCCCACCGCGACGATGGCGAGGGTGTAGAAGAGCGTGACGTACCAGCGCTCCGGCGCGAAGTCGGCGACGACGTTGCCGTAGGGCTTGCTCTCGTCACCGACCGGGTTCAGCGTGCCGGTGGTCAGGTCCAAGAGGTGGTAGATGACGAAGAGCAGGATGATCACCCCGCCCCAGCGCATGGTGCGGGCCGCGTAGCTGCCGTTGACCTTCTTGCGGTGGGCGTATTTCACCGGGCGGGCCGCGTGGGCCCGGCGGGCCAGCACCGTCGCGGCCACGATGTGGGCGACGACCGCCACCACCAGCCCGAAGCGCAGGATCCACAGGAACCACACGCCGGGCAGTAGCGGCTTGCCGATGTCGCGCAGCCAGCGCGCGTAGTGGTCGAACGAGGTCTCCCCCGTGAACACCTTCAGGTTGCCGAGCATGTGTGCGATCAGGAACAGCGCCAGCATGATGCCCGTCACCGCCATGACGGCCTTGAGACCGACGTTGGAGCGGATGGGCGACCGAGTTTTCGTGACTACCACACGATCGACGCTAGGAGCACATGGATCAGTCGTCCAATGCATCAAACTCGCAGTGTTGATAGCCGTAAGCTATGTAGATGCAACTCCATCAGCTCCGGTACTTCGTTGCGGTGGCCGAAGTACGACATTTCACCCAAGCCGCCGACATCGTCGGCATCACTCAGCCTTCTCTCAGTAAGCAAATTCACGCCCTGGAGACCGACCTCGGGGCCCCACTGTTCGAGCGGGTACGGGGCAACATCGCCCTCACCGCGGCCGGCGAGGTGCTGCTGCCGTTGGCCACCCGCATCCTCGCCGACGTGGAGACCGCGACCCGGGAGGTCCAGGAGTTGGTCGGGCTGCGCCGGGGCCGGGTCCGGCTCGGCGCCACCCCCAGCCTCGCCACGTCGCTCGCCCCGCCGGTGCTGCGGCGGTTCCGCGACGCGCACCCCACCGTCGACCTGAAGGTCGAGGAGGGCGGGTCCCAGGACCTGGTGCGCGACCTGCTCCGCGGCGACCTCGACCTGGCGCTGATCATCATGCCGGCCCAGGGCGCCGACCCGGGGCTGCGCGTCGATCCGATCCTGCAGGAGAGCCTGGTGGTGGCCTCGGTGGGGGAGGTGCCGACCGCCTCGGCGAACGGGGAACTGCGCATCACCGACCTGCGCGACCAGCCGATGGTGATGTTCCGGGAGGGCTACGACCTGCGCGACGCCACCATCGAGGCGTGCCGCGCGGCCGGCTTCGAGCCGACCTTCGCGGTCGACGGCGGAGAGATGGACGCGGTGCTCAGCTTCGTCGAGGCGGGGCTCGGCGTCGCGCTGGTGCCCGGCATCGTGCTGGCCCGCCGTCCGGGAGTGCGGATCACCCGGCTGGCGCCGCCCGGGGTCCGGCGGACCATCGCGGTGGCCCGCCGGCGGGACGTCGTGCCGACCCACGCCGGCCGGGAACTGCGCCGCATCCTGCTCGACTACGTACAGTCCGCGATCGACGGCGACGACCTCCCGCCGGGTGTGGACCCCCGCTGATCGCCGTCAGCGGCCTTCGGCGTCGTCCATCGCGCGGTAGATCCGCTGCTCCGAGACGGGGTACGGGGTGCCCAGCGCCTGAGCGAAGACGTTCACCCGCAACTCCTCGATCATCCAGCGGATCTGCCGGACGGCGGTCTCCTGCCGGCGTGCCGGCGGCAGCGCGGCGAGCAGGTCGTCGTACTCCTTCTGCACCGTCGCGATCCGGTCCTGCTGCTGCCGGTCGCGTTGCGGGTTGCCGCCCAGCCGGTCCAGGCGGCGCTCGATGGCGGTGAGGTAGCGCAGCAGATCGGGCAGGCGCGCGTACCCGGCCTCGGTGATGAACCCGGCGTGCACCAGACCGGCGAGCTGTTTGCGGATGTCGGCCAGTGCGGCCACGACGGCGAGGTTGCGGGTGGCGCCGAGCCGCTGTTCGACGGTGTACGCGGCGGCGAGCACCTTGCGTACCCGGTCCATCACCTCGACCACGGTGTCGACCAGGTCGGCGCGGACCTTCTCGCGGAGCGCCGCGAACCCGTCGGCGTCCCAGGCCGGCCCGCCGGCGGCACCGATCAACCGGTCGATGGCCGCGCCCGCGGCGTCCTCGATCAGCTCCTGCACGCCGCCGTGCGGGTTGCGGCTCAGCGCCAGCTTCGCCTCGTTGTTCAGCCGGCCCTGTAGGAACCGGGCCGGGGACGGCACGGTGAGCCGCAGGAGCCGGCGGGTGCCGGCCCAGTGCGCCGCCTCCGCCTCGGCCGGGGAGTCGAAGACCTTCACCCCGACGGTGGCGCCCTCGTCGACCAGTGCCGGGTACGCGGTCACCGCGTACCCGGCGCGGACCTGCTCGATGGTGCGCGGCAGCGTGCCGATGCTCCACTCGCGCAGCCCGGTGCGGGCCACCTCCGGCGCGGCGGCCGCCACCACCTGGCGTACCTCCTGGCGGAGTTGGCGTTGCAGGGTTGGCAGGTCCTTGCCCTCGGCGACCGGCTTCTCGTCGTCGCCGAGCACCCGGAAGGTGACCCGCAGGTGTGCCGGGAGCTTGCCGGGCTCCCAGGCGTCGCGCGGCACGGTGACCCCGGTCATCCGGCGCAGTTCCCGGGTGAGCGCGTCCAGCAGCGACTCCTCGCCGGGGGTGATCGCCGCCAG
Organism: Micromonospora sp. NPDC005163; assembly: GCF_053599835.1. Classification (NCBI taxonomy): domain Bacteria; kingdom Bacillati; phylum Actinomycetota; class Actinomycetes; order Micromonosporales; family Micromonosporaceae; genus Micromonospora; species Micromonospora sp. NPDC005163. The sequence goes on along the minus strand of NZ_JBSFYP010000029.1, from coordinate 57,865 downwards.
GGCGGCCCGGGCGTAGTCCGGCACCGGGACGAAGTTGCGGCGGATCGCCTTGGGCAGCGAGCGGATCAGCGCGATCACCGTCTCCTCGCGCAGCCCGGGTACCTGCCAGCCGAAGCTCTCCGCCGGCACCTGGTTGAGCAGCGGCAGCGGGATGTCCACGGTGACGCCGTCGGCCGGCGTGCCCGGCTCGAACCGGTAGGTCAGTGGCAGGGTCACCCCCTGGGTCTGCCACTCGTCCGGGTAGTCGCCCTCGTCCACCCCCGGCCGGCCGTCGTTGACGAGCAGGTCGCGGGTGAAGGTGAGCAGGTCGGGCAGGTCCCGGCGGGTCTTCTTCCACCAGGTGTCGAAGTGCCGGCCGGACACGACGTCGGCCGGGATCCGCTGGTCGTAGAAGCCGAAGATGGTCTCGTCGTCGACCAGGATGTCCCGGCGGCGGGCCCGGCTTTCCAACTCCTCGATCTCGGCGAGCAGCCGCTTGTTGTCACTCCAGAACTGGTGGTGGGTCTGCCAGTCGCCCTCGACGAGGGCATGCCGGATGAACAGCTCCCGGCTCAGCGGCGGGTCGATCCGCCCGAAGTTCACCTTGCGGGAGGTGACGAGCGGGACGCCGTACAGGGTGACCTTCTCGTAGGCCATCACCGCGGCCTGCTTCTTCTCCCAGTGCGGCTCGCTGTAACTGCGCTTGACCAGGTGTTGCGCGAGCGGCTCGACCCACTCCGGCTCGACCCGACCGGCGATGCGGCCCCAGAGTCGGGAGGTCTCCACCAGCTCGGCGGCCATCACCCAGCGCGGCGGCTTCTTGAACAGCGCCGAGCCGGGGAAGAGCGCGAACTTCGCGCCCCGCGCGCCCAGGTACTCGTGTTTCTGCGCGTCCTTCAGGCCGATGTGCGACAGCAGACCGGGCAGCAGTGACTGGTGCACCTTCGGGGTGTCGATCTCCTCCGGCAGATCGGCGCCGCCCCGGCGGCTCTCACCCCGGCCGGCGTCCGCGCCGTCCGAGGTGTCCCGCGCCGGCCGTCCGCCGCGCCGGTCGCCCTCCTGCGGGGTACGCAGCACCTGGCGCAGCTGCCCGACGATGTCCTGCCACTCGCGGACCCGCAGGTAGTTCAGGTACTCCGCCTTGCACATCCGGCGGAACGCGCTGGAGGACAGCTCCCGCTGCTGTTCCCGCAGGTAGCGCCACAGGTTGAGGAACGCGACGAAGTCCGATTCCTTGTCGGCGAACCGGGCGTGCGCCTGGTCTGCCTGGGCCTGCTTCTCCGCGGGCCGCTCCCGTGGGTCCTGGATGGAGAGCGCGGCGGCGATCACCAGCACCTCGGTCGCGCAACCGTTGCGTTCGCCCTCGACGACCATGCGGGCCAGCCGCGGGTCGACCGGCAGTTGGGCCAGCCGCCGGCCCAGCGCGGTGAGCCGCTTCGCCGGGTCGGCCTCGGCCGGGTCGAGCGCGCCCAGCTCGTGCAGCAGGTTGACGCCGTCGGTGATGTTGCGCCGGTCCGGCGGGTCGATGAACGGGAACGCGGCGAGGTCGCCGAGCCCGATCGCGGTCATCTGGAGGATGACCGACGCCAGGTTGGTGCGCAGGATCTCCGGGTCGGTGAATTCCGGCCGGGAGAGGAAGTCCTGCTCGTCGTAGAGGCGTATGCAGATGCCGTCCGAGGTACGCCCGCAGCGACCCTTGCGCTGGTTGGCCGACGCCTGGGAGATCGGTTCGATCGGCAGCCGCTGCACCTTGAGCCGGCTGGAGTAGCGGGAGATCCGGGCGGTGCCCGGGTCCACCACGTACTTGATTCCGGGCACGGTCAGTGAGGTCTCCGCGACGTTGGTGGCGAGCACCACCCGACGCGCGGTGTGCGCCGCGAACACCCGGTGCTGCTCGGCGGAGGAGAGCCGGGCGTACAGCGGCAGGATCTCGGTGCCGAGCAGCGAGCGCTTCTTCTGCACCAGCTTGCTTAGCGCGTCGGCGGTGTCCCGGATCTCCCGTTCACCGCTGAGGAAGACCAGGATGTCGCCGGGGCCCTCGGCGGCCAGCTCTTCGACGGCGTCGCCGATCGCCTGGATCTGGTCGCGGACGGTCTCCTCGTCGCCGTCGCCGTCGCCGTCCTCCTCGCCCTCGGCGACCTCGACCAGTGGCCGGTAGCGCACCTCCACCGGGTAGGTGCGGCCCGAGACCTCGACCACCGGCGCCGGTACGCCCTGCGGCTCGTCGGCGGTGGGCGGCCCCGCGAAGTGTCGGGCGAAGCGGTCGGTCTCGATGGTCGCCGAGGTGATGATCACCTTGAGGTCGGGTCGTCGGGGGAGCAGCTCCCGCAGGTACCCGAGGATGAAGTCGATATTGAGGCTGCGCTCGTGCGCCTCGTCGATGATCAACGTGTCGTACTGGCGCAGCATCCGGTCGGTCTGCAACTCGGCCAGCAGGATGCCGTCGGTCATCAGCTTGACCAGGCTGCGGTCGCTGACCTGGTCGGTGAAGCGCACCTTGTAGCCGACCACGTCACCCAGCTCGGTGCCCAGCTCGTCGGCGATCCGGTCCGCGACCGTCCGGGCCGCCAGCCGCCGGGGCTGGGTGTGCCCGATCAGCCCGTGCACCCCGCGCCCCAGCTCCAGGCAGATCTTGGGTATCTGGGTGGTCTTGCCGGAGCCGGTCTCGCCGGCCACGATCACCACCTGGTGGTCGCGGATGGCGGCGGCGATGTCGTCCTTGCGCTCGCTGACCGGCAACCCCGCCGGGTACGTGATCACGGGTACGGCCGCGCGCCGGGCGGCGATCCGCTGCTCGGCCCGCGCCAGGTCGGTGGTGATCTCGGCCAACGCCGCCTCCCGGCGCTGCGGGTCGCGCAGCTTGCGGGCGCCGTCCAGCCGTCGCTGGAGCCGGCGCTGGTCGCGGAACATCAGGGGGGAGAGGCGGCGGTGCAGCTCGCGGACGGGATCGGTCGCGGCGGAGGAGGCTGGATTCTGCATGTCGTGCCCAAGGATAGGCAGCCCGGCCGCGTACCGCCCCTGGGTTACCGCGCCGCCGCTCTCCGGGCACAGCGCGGCGGTCTAGAGTTGGCGGCCGACGTCGAGCGCTGGGGGACGGAATGGAGCTGCGGGACACCGACCGCGCGCTGGTGCAGGCCGCCACGGCGGTCGCCAAGCTGCGCTGCCGCAGCGAGAACCACACCGTCGCGGCCGCCGCTCGGACCGCCGACGGGCGGGTCTTCACCGGGGTGAACGTCCACCACGTCACCGGCGCGACGTGCGCCGAGCTGATCGTCGTCGGCACCGCCGCGACGCAGGGCGTCACCGGGCTGGAGACGATCGTGACGGTGGCGGATCGCGGGCGCGAGATCGTCGCGCCGTGCGGCCGGTGCCGCCAGGTGCTGGGGGACCACTTCCCTGCGCTGCGGGTGATCGTCGGCTCGGTGGAGGCCCTGCGGGTGGTGCCGATCGGCGAGCTGCCGCCGGAGCGCCACGTCGAGGATGAGCAGCGGAACGCGCCGCCGCCGGCCAGCTCGCCGGTCCCTCCGGCGGCCCGCAGCGCCGCGGCCGGCTGACCGGCGCCAGCTCCTGGCGCGTCAGTCGCCGGCCGCCGCCTCCAGCATCGAGCGGGGGATCGGCACGCTCTCGAACCGCACGTTGCCCTCCGGCACCAGCCAGCTCATCACCTGTACGGCCAGCTGCCCGGCTCGCACCGCCGGATCGTTGTGATACAGCTCGCGGGCCTCGTCCGGGGCGATGGAGAGCACGACGAAGCCCCGCAGCCGGTCGTCGTCGCCGTGCAGGAACGGCCCGGCCGCGAGCACGAGTCCCTGCTCCACGAGCCCCGCCTGGTGGGCCAGGTGCGTGTTCTGCAACCGGTCGATCGCGTCCTGCGGCAGCTCCGGGGCGTCCGCCGGCCGGACCAGAAGCACGACCGTGTGCTGGTCGAATCGCATGCTCCCACCCTAGGCGGGCCGCCCCCTCGCCGCGGGCGTCCGACCTGGTCACCCGCCCTGGATCGACGAGCGCCAGTTAGGCCACCCTCAGGACGTCGGCTAAGGTAAGGCGAACCTAAGCGCGAACGTGCAGGAGACTCGTGACCACCCTCGCCACCCGGCCGGCCCCGGCCCGCAACCGGTCCGGCACGCGTACCGGCCGCCGGGTGGCCGTCACCGTCGGCGCCGCGCTGGTGCTGCTGCTCACCGTGCTGGCCAGCTTCGCGCTCGGCAGCAGGCAACTCGGCGTCGACCAGGTCTGGCACGCCCTCGTCGCGCCGGACGGCAGTGACGCCAGCACCATCGTCCGCGAGCTGCGGGTGCCGCGCACCGCGCTCGGCCTCGCCGTCGGGCTCGCGCTCGCCGTGGCCGGCGTGCTGTTCCAGGCCCTCACCCGCAACCCGCTCGCCGAGCCGCGCATCCTCGGCATCAGCGCCGGCGCGTCGTTCGGCGTGGTGCTGGCCATCTCCGTCTTCGGTGTCGGCACGCTCGCCGGGTACGTCTGGTTCGGCATCGCCGGTGCGCTGATCGCCGGGCTGCTGGTCTTCGCCATCGCCACCCGGGCCCGCGAGGGCGCCAGCCCGGTCACCCTCGCGCTGGTCGGCGCGGCGCTCGACGCCAGCCTGGCCTCCGGGGTGTACGCGCTGCTCAGCATCGACGCCCGCACCTTCGAGGAGTACCGATTCTGGGTGGTCGGCGGGCTGGCAGGACGGGACCTGTCGGTCACCGCCCAGGTGCTGCCCTTCGTCCTCGCCGGCCTGGTGCTTGCCGCCCTGGTGGCCCGGGGTCTGGACGCGTTGGCCCTCGGCGACGACGTGGCCCGCGGCCTCGGCAACCGGGTCGGCCTGGTCCGCCTCGGCGGTGGCCTCGCCGCCGTGCTGCTGACCGGGGCCGCGGTGGCGGCGGCCGGGCCGGTCGCCTTCGTCGGGTTGGCCGTGCCGCACCTGGCACGCGCCCTGGTCGGCGCGGACCACCGCTGGACCCTCGCCGTCTCCGCCCTGCTCGGGCCGGCCCTGCTGCTCGGCGCCGACGTCGTCGGCCGGCTCGTCGCCCCGCCCGGCGAGATACCGGCCGGGATCGTCACCGCCCTGATCGGCGCGCCGCTGCTGGCCGTGCTGGTGCGCCGCGCCCGGGTGGTGACCGCGTGACCACCGTCGACCGCATCCCCGACTCCCCGACCACGGCGCCGGACGTCGACGCGACGCCCGGTGGCGCCGACGCCCGGCTGCCCGGGCGGTCGCTGCTGCGGATCGGCCCAGTCAGCCTGCAGGTCCGCCGCCGCGCGGTGCTGGTGGCCGCCACGCTGACCGTGCTGCTCCTGCTGGCCGTGGTGCTCAGCCTCTCCCTGGGCACCCCGTACGTCGCCCCGGCCGACGTTCTGCGCGCGCTCTCCGGGGCGGGTACCCCGTACGATTTGGTCGTCTTTGACCTTCGGCTGCCGCGGATCGTGTTGGCCGCGGTGGCCGGCGCGGCCTTCGGCGTGGCCGGCACGCTGATCCAGAGCGTGGCCCGCAACCCGCTGGCCAGTCCGGACGTCATCGGCATCACCCAGGGCGCCGGGCTCGCCGCGACCGTGGCGTTGACCAGCGGGGCGGCCGCGGTGCTGGTGGCGCCCACCGCGCTGGTGGGCGGGCTGCTCGCCGCGGTGCTGCTGTTCGCCCTCGGTGCCCGGCACGGGCTGGCCGCGCAGCGGTTCGTGCTCGCCGGAGTCGCGGTCGCCTTCGCCTTCCGGGCGCTGACCGAGGTGGTCATGCTCACCGCCGACCCGATCGACGGGCTGCGGGCGCAGATCTGGCTGATCGGCACCCTGGCCGGCAAGGGCTGGACCGAGGCCGCCTGGATCGCCGGCACGCTGCTGGTGCTGCTGCCGGTGCTGGCCTGGGCCGGATGGGCGCTGAACAGCACCGCCCTGGACGACGACACCGCACGCGGGGTCGGGCTACGCCCGGTGGCCCGCCGCATCGGGCTCGCCGGCACCGGCGTACTCGTCGCCGCGATGGTCACCGCCCAGGTCGGCGCCGTCGACTTCGTGGCCCTGGTCGCGCCCCAGGTGGCCCGGCGGCTGGTACGGGCCGAACGGCCGCCGCTGGTCTGCGCGGCGCTGCTCGGCGCGCTGCTGCTGGTGCTGGCCGATCTGGCCGGCCGACGCCTGTTCGCACCCACCCAACTGCCGGCCGGCGTGCTGACCGCCGCGATCGGCGGGCCGTACCTGATCTTCCTGCTGCTGCGCGGACGGCGGCGGTCCTCGTGACTCAAGGAGTCGTGTGATGCTCTCCACCCGCGACCTGGTCGCCGGCTACGACGAGCGGACCGTGCTCGACGGGCTCGACCTGGACCTGCCGACCGACGCGTTCACCGTGATCGTCGGACCGAACGCGTGCGGCAAGTCCACCCTGCTGCGAACCATGGCCCGGCTGCTCACCCCCCGCCGTGGCACCGTGCTGCTGGACGGCAGCGCCATCCGCGACCTGCCGACCCGGGAGGTGGCCCGCCGGCTCGGCGTGCTGCCGCAGAGCCCGCTGGTGCCCGAGGGCGTCACCGTGGCCGACCTGGTCGGGCGCGGCCGGCAGCCGTACCAGCGGTGGTGGCGGCAGTGGTCACCGGAGGACGGCGCGGCGGTGGACCGGGCGATGGCCCTGGCCGACGTGGCCGGCCTGGCCGACCGGCCGGTCGACAGCCTCTCCGGCGGCCAGCGGCAGCGGGTGTGGATCGCCATGACCCTCGCCCAGGACACCGACGCGCTGCTGCTGGACGAGCCGACCACCTTCCTCGACCTGGCCCACCAGGTGGAGGTGCTGGACCTGCTGCACCGGCTGCGCGTCGAGCGGGGACGCACCGTGGTCGCCGTGCTGCACGACCTGAACCAGGCCGCCCGCTACGCCGACCACCTGGTCGCGATGCGCGCCGGCACGGTGGTGGCCGCCGGGCCGCCCCGGGAGATCCTCACCGCGGACCTGGTCCGTGACGTATTCGGGCTGGCCTGCGTGGTCGTGCCCTGCCCGGTGACCGGGGCACCCCTGGTGGTGCCCGCGCACACCGGCGGCGCCACCACCCGCCCGGTCACCCCCTCCGCCCAACCCGCCGACGACGGGAACATCCCGCTCGCCGGCTCGTACCCTTCGAAAGGACTCTGATGCGTCGTCTCGTCGCCGCCCTCGCCGCGGCCGTCGCCCTCGGCGTCGGCCTCACCGCCTGCGGTGAGAGCGACCCGGTCGCCGGCTCCGCCACCGGGGAGACCCGGGAGATCACCCATGCCATGGGCACCACCAAGGTCCCGGCGGAGCCCAAGCGCGTCGTCGTGCTCGACACCGACAAGATCGACACGGCGCTCTCGCTGGGCGTCACGCCGGTCGGCGCCGCCACCGCCGGTGAGGCCAAGAGCTGGCCGACGTACTTCGGCGCGGACAAGCTCGCCAGCATCAAGGAGGTCGGGGTGCTCACCGAGCCCGACCTGGAGGCGATCAACGCGCTGAAGCCGGACCTCATCCTGGGCAGCAAGTTCCGCCAGGAGAAGTTCTACGACGAGCTGTCCGCCATCGCGCCGACGGTGTTCACCGACAAGGTCGGCATCACCTGGAAGGAGAACTTCCTCCTCGACGGCAAGGCGCTCGGCCACGAGCAGCAGGCCAAGGATCTGCTCGCCGCGTACGAGAAGCGGGCCAAGGACTTCGGCACGACGCTCGGCGACGCCGCCGCCCGCAAGGTGTCGATCGTGCGGTTCCTCCCCGGCAACATCCGGGTGTACGGCCCGGACTCGTTCTCCGGCATCGTCATCGGCGACACCGGCCTGGGCCGGCCCGAGCGGCAGCAGCTCGCCAACAAGGAGGACAAGCGCTTCGACCTGGTCAGCCCCGAGCGGATCAACGAGGTCGACGGTGACGTCATCTTCGTGACCGCCTACGGCGACAAGGCCGCCGCCGAGCAGGCCAAGATGACCGCCGGTACCCTCTGGAAGGGCCTCGGCGCGGTCAAGGCCGGCAAGGCCTACCCGGTCGCCGACGAGGTTTGGATGACCGGCATCGGTGTCGGCGCCGCCAACAAGATCCTCGACGACCTGGCAAAGTACCTCCCCGCCGCCTGACCAACCCCGCGTGCCGCACGCGCTGCGCGCCGCACGCGGCCGTGATCACGCTCGATCCAGGAAGTAGTGGTCTCTCTTGACGGGGAGGCCACTACTTCCGTATTCGAGCACGATCATGGTGCCCAGGGGGAGCGGGACCGCGCCCGCAGCGCGGCCCTGACCTCGGCAAGGAAGCCGTCGAAGTCGTCCCGGAGGCGCTTGGCGGTCACGTGCACGACGATCCAGTCGTCGCCGAGCAGCCGGTTGAGTCGCCGGCGGTCCCGGTGGAACTGCTCGGGGTCGTCGTGCCAGAGCCCGTCGTACTCCACCGCGATCTTGAACTGCGGCCAGGCCAGGTCCAGTCTGGCCACGAACCGGCCCTGATCGGCGACGATCCACTGCGTCTGCGGCCTGGGCAGCCCGGCGAGCACGAGCCGCACCCGGGTGCGGGACTCCTGGGGTGACTCCGCACCCGCGTCGGCCAGGTCAACCGCGCGCAGCAGGGACCGCCAGCCCCGCCGACCGGCCCGGCTCAGCGCGTACTCGCGCAACGTCGGCACGTCGATGAGCCGGTTGGCGAGCAGGGCGTCGATGACGACCACCGCCTCGACCACATCGAGCCAACGGGCGAGGTCCCAGCAGGTTCGCGGCGGGCTGGTCACCCTGACCCCCGCCCGGTCCACCGCGTCGCCACAGTCGATCTCCCCATGATGGATCCGAAGACCGGTGGTTGGCCCGATCCGGGTGTCCCTGGGCACCAACACGTCGACCGGCTCCGTCAGAGTCGGTGTAGCGCAGCCGTACAGGGCCGCTGCGGCGTTGCCGGCGATGGCCGCGCCGGGCGGGATCAGCCAGCGTCCGACTGGGCGCACCTGGTCAGGTGTGTGAATTTGACCTGGGCGTCGGCGTGGACGTCCCGGAAGAGTGGCCGCCACGCGGAGCTGCGTAGGTCGTTGCGGGTCAGCAGGCCCTGCGAGACGGCGACCGAGCCACGGAAGACCCGACCGCGCAACTGGGGCGGCCGGCGAGGAGCTTTCGGCATGGTGTCCAGGCTGACCGATCCCGGTGCCCTACACCGCCCCTGTGGATAACCACGGATCGCGCCTCGGCACCTCCGCTGCCCACTCACCCATGATCTCGCCCGAACAGGGATGTAGTGGCCTCCCGAGGAGAGGAGGCCACTACATCCGGGATCGAGCGTGATCTCGCAGGGCAGCCGCCCCGGCCGGCGAGATGGGTCAGGCGGCGGTGGACCAGATGGCGCGGAAGGCGGCGGCTTCGCCGGCCAGCCAGCGTTCGATCTGGTCGGGCTTGGCGTCGGCGGGCATGTGGTGGGCCTGGCCGCGTCGGACGTCGACCAGGACCGGCTCGGCGTGCGGCAGCACCGCGTCCATGTGCCGGGCCATCAGGTGCAGGGTGGCGAGCACGGACTCCGGACTCGGCGGGGTTTCGTCGAAGTGCAGCCGGACCGCCTCGGCCCGGCCGTCGGCGTGCCGTACGCCGAAGTGGGGGTTGATCTTGACTGGCAGATCGCCGAGCATGGCGAGGGCGTCGCGGGTCTGGGCCAGGTCGACGGCGGGCGGCTCGCCCAGGGAGTGCAGCCAGGCCGTGGCGCCGGGAACCAGCGCCTGGTAGAGCGGGCGCCAGCGTGGCTTGACCACGTCGACCACGCCGGTGAGGTGGGTGCCACCGGTGTGGAAGGCGATGTCGGCCTTGAGGGCCTTGACGAACTGGCCGTGCGGGTTGAAGCCGGAGCGGCTGGCCCGCTGCTTGCGCAGGCCGCCCACGAAGGTTGCCTTGGTGGGGCCGTTGCGGTCGACGTAGCGGGTGAAGCCGAGCAGTGTGGCGTAGGGGGTGAGGGGCGTGGAGGCGGGCGCGGTCACGGGCGTCCTCCCAGGTCAGGATCTCGATTAGTACACACATTCTAATCGACGGGTCTGACATTGCCCAGCGGGAGAACTGGCGAAGCGGGTGGGCCGATTGGTGCCGGTTCGCGGCCACCGGCGGTCAGTCGGCCCGGGACGGTTTCGGGGGCGCGAAGGCGGCGGTCAGGCGGCTGACGCCGAACTCGAAGGCCTCGTCGAGGTCGCCGCCGAGGTTGAAGGCGCCCGCGTACTCCATGCTGACGAAGCCGTTGGCCCAGGCGGTGAACATGCGGGCGGCCTCCAGGGCGTGCTCGGGCCCGGCGAGGGCGGCGGCGACGCGCAGGGCGGGGGCGCTGGCCTGGGTGAGGGCATCGAGGCTGGGCCGGGTCTCCCGGCGGCTGTTGGCGAAGATCAGCTGATAGCCGGCCGGGTGTGCGTGGGCGAACGCGCGGAAGGCGCGGGCCAGCTCGCCGAGGTCCCTGCCCGGGTCGCCGCTGCTGGCAACGGCGCTGAGCTGCTCGCCCATGTCGCGGACGACGGCCTCGGCGACGAGCTGGATCAGGGCGTCGCGGTTGCGGACCCGCTTGTAGAGCGACGGGGCGCGCACACCGACCCGCTCGGCGACCGCCTGCATGGTCAGGCGCGGGAGTCCCTCCGACTCCAGGATGCCGCGTGCGGCTTCGATGATGTCGGCGAGCGACGTCCGGTCGGGGGTCGGCATGCGGGTGCTCCTTCCGGGGCTGGGCGACGGCCGTCACCATGATAGCTATAGCGTTTAGCCATGATAGCTATGTACCGTAGCCATACGAGACGTGACGTCACTTCGGGAGGCACCCATGAAGCTCGGGCCACACCTGCACCGCATCGGCAACGACATCGTCGCCGTCTACCTGATCGAGACCGAGGAGGGTGTGACCGTCGTCGACGCCGGGCTCTCCGGTCACTGGCGGGAGCTGGTGGCGGAGCTGTCCGGCATGGGCCGCTCGCTCGCCGACGTTCGGGGGCTGATCCTCACCCACGGCGACACCGACCACATCGGGTTCGCCGAGCGGCTCCGACGCGATCACGGCGTGCCGGTCTACGTGCACGGTGCGGACGCCGCCCGCGCCCGCGGCGAGGTCAAGCCCAAGGCGTCCTTCGGGAAGGTCAAGGTGGGTGCGACTGCGCGCTTCATCTGGTACGCGAGCCGCAAGGGCGGGATGCGCACGACCCACCTCACCGAGGTGACCGCCGTGGAGGACGGTCAGGTGCTCGACCTGCCCGGTGCCCCTCGCGTGATCGGGATGCCCGGCCACTCGCCGGGCAGCATCGCCGTGCACGTGCCGGTCGCCGACGCGGTGTTCGTCGGGGACGCGCTCACCACCCGGCACGTGCTGACCGGCCTCCAGGGCCCGCAGCCGGCGCCGTTCACCGACGACCCGGCGCTGGCGCTCGCCTCACTCGCCCGCATCGAGGACCTGCCGGCGACGTGGATCCTCCCCGGTCACGGCACCCCGTGGAACGGAGGCGTCCGCGAGGCGGTGCGCCGGATCAGGGCGGTGGCCGAGGCCCGGTGAGCGGAGTCGGGCCGAGGCCGACGCCGGTGGTGTGCCGGAGGCGGGTTCCGCCTCCGGCATCGAGTCAGAGCTGGCCGACGTCGGTGATCCGGATTACGGCGGCGCCGATCTCGTCCGAGGCGGCCAGGTCGACCTCGGCACTGATGCCCCAGTCGTGGTCGCCGTCCGGGTCGTCGAAGATCTGCCGGACGGTCCACCGCTCCCGGCCCTGCTCGATCATGAGCAGCGCCGGTCCGCGTGCGTCCGGCCCGATCCCGATCGAGTCGTACGCCTCGAAGTACGGACCCAGCGCGTCGGCCCACGCGTCGTAGTCCCAGCCGTCGCCGGCGTCCAGTTCGGCGAGCAGGTCCCAGCGGCGCAGCGCGGCCAGCTCGACCCGGCGGAACAGCGTGTTGCGCACCAGCACCCGGAACGCACGCGCGTTGCGGGTCACCGCCGGCGGCCGGTCGGTCAGGGCTGCGTGCGCCTGGGCCACCTCCGCCACGTCGGACGGGTTGCGCAGCCGCTCCCACTCGTCGATGAGGCTTGAGTCGACCTGGCGGACGAGCTCGCCCAGCCACTCGATGAGGTCGATCAGCTCCTCGGTCTTGGCGTCCTCGGGCACCGTCTGCCGCAGCGTCTTGTACGCGTCGGCCAGGTAGCGCAGGACGAGGCCCTCCGAGCGGGTCAGCCCGTAGAACTGCACGTACTCGGTGAAGGTCATCGCCCGCTCGTACATGTCGCGGACCACGGCCTTGGGGGATAGCTGGTGATCGGCGACCCAGGGGTGCCCCTGCCGGTACATCTCGTACGCGGCCTCCAGCAGCTCCGCGAGCGGCTTCGGGTGGGTCACCTCGTCGAGCAGTTCGAGGCGGGCCTCGTACTCGATGCCCTCGGCCTTCATCGCGGCGACCGCCTCGCCGCGCGCCTTGAACTGCTGCGCGGAGAGGATCTGCCGGGGGTCGTCGAGGATCGACTCGACGACCGAGAGGACGTCCAGGGCGTACGACGGTGACTCGGCGTCGAGCAGTTCGATGGTGGCCAGGGCGAGGGGGGAGAGCGGCTGGTTGAGGGCGAAGTCGAGCTGGAGGTCGACGGTGAGGCGGATCCGTCTGCCGGTCTCGTCCGGCTCGGGCAGTTCCTCGACGACCCCGCCGGCGCGTAGCGCCCGGTAGATGGCGATGGCGCGGCGGATGTGCCGGCGCTGCGCGGCGGCGTCCTCGTGGTTGTCGGTGAGCAGGTGCCGCATCGCGGTGAACGCGTCCCCAGGCCGGCCGATGACGTTCAGCAGCATCGAGTGGCTGACCTGGAAGCTGGAGGTCAGCGGCTCCGGCTCGGCGTCGACCAGCCGGTCGAAGGTGGGCTGACCCCAGCCGATCGAGCCCTCCGGCGGCTTCTTGCGGACCACCTTGCGCCGCTTCTTCGGGTCGTCACCGGCCTTGGCGAGGGCCTTCTCGTTGTCGATCACGTGCTCGGGGGCCTGCACCACGACCCGGCCGATGGTGTCGAAGCCGGCGCGGCCGGCCCGCCCGGCGATCTGGTGGAACTCGCGGTTCTTGAGCAGACGGGTACGGACCCCGTCGTACTTGGACAGGCCGGTGAACAGCACGGTGCGGATCGGCACGTTGATGCCGACGCCGAGGGTGTCGGTGCCGCAGATGACCTTGAGCAGGCCGGCCTGCGCGAGGGTCTCGACCAGCCGGCGGTACTTGGGCAGCATGCCGGCGTGGTGGACGCCGATGCCGTGCCGGACCAGCCGGGACAGGGTCTTGCCGAAGCCGGACGTGAACCGGAACCCGCCGATCGCCTCGGCGATCATGTCCTTCTCGGCGCGGGTGCAGACGTTGACGCTCATCAGCGCCTGGGCGCGTTCCAGCGCGGCGGCCTGGGTGAAGTGCACCACGTACACCGGGGCCTGCTTGGTCTCCAGCAGCTCCTCGAGCGTCTCGTGCAGCGGCGTCATGGCGTACGAGAAGATCAGCGGGACGGGCCGCTCGGCCGAGCGGACGACGGCGGTCGGCCGCCCGGTGCGCCGGGTCAGGTCGTCGACGAACCGGGTGGTGTCCCCCAGGGTGGCGGACATCAGGATGAACTGGGCCTGCGGCAGCTCGATGATCGGCACCTGCCAGGCCCAGCCCCGGTCGGGCTCAGCGTAGAAGTGGAACTCATCCATGATCACCTGGCCGACGTCGGCCTTCGAGCCCTCGCGCAGCGCCAGATTGGCCAGGATCTCCGCCGTGCAGCAGATGATCGGGGCGTCGGCGTTGACGCTGGCGTCGCCGGTCAGCATGCCGACGTTCTCGGCGCCGAACACCTCGCAGAGGGCGAAGAACTTCTCCGACACCAGCGCCTTGATCGGCGCGGTGTAGAAGGTGGTCCGGCTGTCCGCGAGGGCCGCGAAGTGCGCGGCGACCGCCACCAGGCTCTTACCCGAGCCGGTGGGCGTATTCATGATCAGGTTGGCGCCGGAGACGATCTCGATGACCGCCTCCTCCTGATGGGGGTAGAGGTCGAGGCCGAGATCCTTCGCCCAACCGGCGAACGCGTCGAAGAGGGTGTCGGGGTCGGCGCTTGTCGGCAGCGCGGCGGTGAGCGTCATATCCCGTCCATGGTGCCTGGATCATGCCCCCCGGTGCCAACCGGGTCGCCGCGACACCCTTACCGGCGGCGGTAGATCAGGTCGGCGACCGGCCGGCCGGCGGTGTGCGCCCGTCGCTCGAACTTCGTCACCGGGCGGTGCGCCGGACGCGGCGCGAACCCGCCGTACGCGTCCACCAGCCCCGGATCCGCGTCCAGGGTCTGCCGCATCGCCTCGGCGTACTCGGCCCAGTCGGTCGCGCAGTGCAGCGGGCCGCCCGGGGTCAGGCGGGAGCGCAGCAGCGCCACGTGTGCCGGCTGGATGATCCGCCGCTTGTGGTGGCGGGCCTTCGGCCACGGGTCCGGGAAGAAGACGTGCACGGCGTCCAGGACGCCCTCGGGCAGGCCACGGACCAGGTCCAACGCGTCGCCCCGAGCCACCCGCACGTTGCCCAGGCCGGCGCTGTCCACCAGGTCGAGCAGGTTCGCGATTCCCGGCGTGTGCACCTCCACCGCCAGATAATCTCGGTCCGGGTCAGCGGCGGCCATCGCGGCGGTGCTGTCGCCCATGCCGGAGCCGATCTCCAGCACCACCGGCGCCCGGCGGCCGAACAGGCCGACGAGGTCGACGGGCTCGTCCGACACGTCCAGGCCGTAGCGGGGCCACAGCCGGTCCAGCGCATCGGTCTGCCGGCCGCTCATCCGGCCCCGTCGGGGGTGGAAGGTGCGGATCGCCCGGCTCGTGGGCGGGGCGGCGGGGTCATGGTCGGTGGCGGTCACAGCGACCCGAGCGTACGCGACCCGGTCGGCGGATCGGATGTGATGTGCGACCGGGAATGAGAGGATCCAACTGGTACGGCAGGCCGGCTGGTCCGCTTCCCGGCACGGCCGCACGGCGTCGAGAGGGGGCATCGTGACAGTGACCCGCGGCGGCGTGACCCTGTCGGTGGTGACCATGCTCGCCGGCCTCCTGCTGGCCACCGCTCCCGCACACGCCGCCGCCCGCGCACCCGACACCACGCCCGTTCGCGTGCCCACGGCCGCTCTCGTGCTCGCCGCGCCCGCGCTCGGCGCGCCGCAGCCCGGCCCGCCCGGTGGCGCACCCCAGCCCAGCCCGGTGGTGGATGTCTTCGTCGAGGTGAGCCCGAGCACGGTGCAGCCCGGCTACCTGGTCGGCATCCGGGCCAGTTGCCGGGACAACTCGGTGGGGGCCACGGTGGTCTCCGATGCCTTCGGCGCGGTCGGTGTGCAGCCGCAGCGCGGGGTGCTCACCGCCGCGCCGATGGTGCGCGAGCGCACCCGCCCCGGCAACTACCGGGTCAAGCTGGAGTGCCGCGACGGCGAGACCGCCTCGACGATGCTCCAGGTGGTCAAGAAGATCCAGCCCAGTCGGGGTCCGGCCACCGGCTTCGGCGGCGCCGCCGGTGGCATGACCGGCAATCTGCTGCTGCCCGGTGGCGCGGCGTTGACCATCGCCGGGTTGATCCTCGCCGTGGTGGCCCTGCGCCGGCCGCGCGTCTCCCGCCGCTGAGGCCGCCATGGAGATCTTCCGCCCCTCGCAGCCGCCCGCCGACCGTCCGTCGGTGGCCGGCCGCCCGCCGACCGCCGTCGCGCCCCGGCGCAGCCGTCCGCCCGGCCGTCCGCCCGGCCGCAGCCCCTGGACGGTGCCGGTGGCCGTGGTGCTGGTGCTGGCCGGCGTCTTCGCCACAGGGGCGGGGCTGGGCCGCTCGGTCGGCCCGCTCGACTGGGCGCCGGCCGGCGGTGACCGGCCGGCCCGCAGCGAGACGGTCGGACTGTCGGCCAGCCGCCCGGTGCGCCTCTCGGTGCCGGCGATCAAGGTCGCCGCGCCGGTGGCGCCGGTCGGGCAGGCGCGGGACGGCTCGATCGCCGTACCCCCGCTGGAGCGGCACAACGAGACCGGCTGGTACGACCGGGGACCCACGCCCGGCGAGCCCGGCCCGGCGGTGATCGTGGGACACGTGGACACCAAGAGCGGGCCGTCGGTCTTCTACGACCTGGGCAAGCTGCATCCCGGCGACCTCATCGAGGTGGCCCGGGCGGACAGGTCGGTGGTGGTGTTCAAGATCGACACGGTCGAGCATTTTCCGAAGGACCAACTGCCCGCCGAGCGGATCTACGGCCACGACGGCCCACCGGGGCTGCGGCTGATCACCTGCGGTGGCCAGTTCATCGGCGGCCGCACCGGCTACGCCGACAATGTCATCGCCTTCGCCACCCTCCAGTCCTCCCGCAAGCCCTGACATCGCCTGCCTCCGGCCTTGCTCAACACGGTCTCAGTGATGTGGGGGTGTCCCGCTGGCCCGGACACCCCTGCATCGCGGATCCCGAGTGGATCAAACGATCTCCGGAATGACCGACTAGGGCTGGGGGACGTGCAGGGCCACCTCGAACTCCAGCAGGCTGGCGCCGGTGGAGACCGGTGGGCGGGGCTTGTCGCCCGGCGCGGCGGCGTGGGCGGCGCGGGACGGACCCGCGGCCCATGCCTGGTACGCCTCTTCGCTCTCCCACTTCGTGTAGACGAAGTAGCGGGTCTCGCCGGCCACCGGCCGGAGCAGCTCGAAGCCGAGGAAGCCGGGGGAGTTCTCCACCGCGCCGGCTCGCGCGGCGAACCGCTTCTCCAACTCCGCGCCGGCACCCGGTGGGACGTCGATCGCGTTGATCTTCACAACTGCCATCCACTCACCCTAACCAGGCTCAGAACGTCTCGACGACGGGTACCAGATCGGCGTCGACCACGATCGGGGCGTGATCGGAGGGGCCCTTGCCCTTGCGGGCCTCCCGGTCCACGTACGCCGAGCGGACCGCCCGCGTGAACGGCGCGGAGGCGTACACCAGGTCGATCCGCATGCCCTTGTTCTGGTGGAACATCCCGGCGCGGTAGTCCCAGTAGGTGAACGGGTGTGGCCCCTTCATGGGGGTCGGCACCACGTCGCTCAGCCCCAGATCGCGCAGCGCGGCGAGAGCCGCCCGCTCGGCCGGCGTGACGTGCGTGGAGTGGGTGAAGACGGCCGGGTCCCAGACGTCGGCGTCGGTCGGGGCGACGTTGAAGTCGCCGCAGACGGCCAGAGGCAGCCCGCCGGCCAGTTCCGCGTCCAGCGCGTCACGCAGCGCCGCGAACCAGGCCAGCTTGTACGCGTAGTGCGGGTCGTCCGGCGTACGGCCGTTGGGCACGTACACCGACCAGACCCGCACCCCGTCGCAGGTGGCGGAGATGGCCCGGGCCTCCGGCTCGGGGAAGCCGGGCTCGCCGGCGAACCCGACCCGGACGTCGTCCAGCCCCACCCGGGACAGGATGGCGACCCCGTTCCAACGGCCGTCGCTGTGGCTGGCCACGGTGTAGCCCAACTCGCCCACCTCGGCCACCGGAAAGGCGCCGTCCGGGCACTTGGTCTCCTGCAGGCAGACCACGTCCGGCCCGGTGCCGGCCAGCCACTCCAGCAGCCGGGGCAGCCGGGCCTTCACCGAGTTCACGTTCCAGGTTGCCAGGCGCATGTCTCCAGCCTGCCGCATCCGCCCCCGCGACGCCGGGTCAGCTGCCCGGGGTGTCGCCGGGACGG
This sequence comes from Micromonospora sp. NPDC005163, assembly GCF_053599835.1. Classification (NCBI taxonomy): domain Bacteria; kingdom Bacillati; phylum Actinomycetota; class Actinomycetes; order Micromonosporales; family Micromonosporaceae; genus Micromonospora; species Micromonospora sp. NPDC005163. Next base: position 40,297 of record NZ_JBSFYP010000029.1, on the reverse strand, counting down.
GTCTGTTCGGCCAGGAACCGTTCCAGCTCCGCGCCGAGTTCGTCGGCGGTGGGCAGCGGGCCGGCGTCCGGCGCGAGCAGGCTCTTCTCACCGCGGCCCCGGGCGAACGCGTCGTACTGCTCCTCCAGGGCCTGGACCAGGGCGGCGGCGTCCTCGGTCTGAGCGACCTGCCGGTCGATCTCCACCCGGACCACCTCGGCGGCCGAGCGCAGCCCGTCGCCGGGCAGCAGCAGCCCGGTGCTGCGGGACACCGAGGTGAGCAGCACCTCGGCGGCGGCCGGGTACTCGGTCTGCGCCACGTAGTGCGGCACGTGGGCGGCGAAGCCGAGCGCGTCACGGCCCTGCTCGCCGAGGCGGAACTCCAGCAGGTGACCGACGCTGCCGGGCACCTGGACCCGTTGCAGCCAGGGCTCGTACCCGGCGATCAGCTCGGGCCGGGTGGCGTGCGCGGTCACCCCGGTCGGCCGGGTGTGCGGCACCGCCATCGGGATCGAGTTGAGCCCGACGGTGAGTCGGACGTCCAGGCGGGCGGTGAGCCCGGCGACCGCGGCCACGAACCGCTCCCACTGCAGGTCCGGCTCCGGGCCGGTGAGCAGCAGGAACGGGGTCTCGTCGTCGTCGTGCAGCAGGTGCAGCTCGAGCTCGGGCGCGTCGACGCTCTCCCAGTGGTCCTCGACGAAGGTCATCACGGGGCGCCGCGAGCGGTAGTCGAAGAGCTGGTCCACGTCGAAGGTGGCGATCGGCCGGCTCTCCAGCGAGGTGAGCAGCTGCTCGCGGGCCAGCCGGCTGGCGTTGCCGGCGTCCACGAACCCGGTGAGGGCCTGGATCATGACCGGTTGCCCGAGGTCGGGCAGATCGTCGGTGAGCTGGTAGAGCTCGTGTGGGTCGAGCACCGGTGCGGACCTCCCTGGAATGTGCCTACGGGATGCCGACGCGACGGACGGCACCCGGTTCGGGCAACGTACCCGCCATCCTGGTGCATTCCTGCTCGGGGCGATCCGTCGCCCGGTGGATGGGCGCGACCGGACTAATCACCCGATTACGCCGCCAGGTCGGCCCTGCCGCCCGATCGGCCGAGGGTGGTTCAGCCCAAAGGCCGAGTTTGTCGATCATGTCGGTGCCCGGGGTCGGATGTCCGTCCGTGTCGCGTGCCGTCCCGGCTGCGTGCGACGCCGGCTTCATCCGGTACGCGAGGTCCATTCCCCGGGCGGGTCGACGCGCCCCGGTCGTCCACCGGGCGGGCCCGGATCTGTGGCGAGCGCCACGTGATCACCGTGCGTGATCGGGGTTTCCGCCTGCCTAGCCTCGGTTGATGCGTGACGACGGCACCCTCGACGACCCGTACGCCCCGAGCAGGCCCACTGCCGATATGGAGGATGGCACCTCAGCCGAACGGACAACCGCCGCGAGCCGGATCCGGGCGTACGCCCGGGACCTGACGGATCGACGCCGGGCACAGGTGGCGCTCGCCACCGGCGTGGTCTGCTGCCTCGGCCTGGCCGCCGTCGCGCAGGTCCGCGACGAGAGCGCTGGCGCGGTGCGCTCCGATTCGCTCGCCGGAAGCTCGGAGCTGGTGCAGCGTGCCGAGCAGCAGCATGCCTCCCGTGGTCTCGACCGGGCCGCCGTCCCGGCCACGCCCACCGCCACCCCGTCCGCCGCCGACCCGGACACCACCCGGTCGGCGCGCAAGGCCGCCCCGGCGCGGCCGACCGACCCGGCCCCCGTCGCCGGGCTGGATGAGGACCAGATGGAGAACGCCGAGGCGATCGTCCGCACCGGCCGCAAGATGGGCGTGCCCCGCCGCGGCCTGGTGATCGCGGTGGCCACGGCCATGCAGGAGAGCAACCTGTACAACGTGGCCAGCGGCGTGCTGCCCGAGTCGCAGGACTATCCGCACCAGGGCGTCGGTTGGGACCACGATTCCGTCGGACTGTTCCAGCAGCGCTCCAGCAGCGGCTGGGGCCCGGTGAGCCGGCTGATGGACCCCGAGTTCGCCACCAGCCAGTTCCTCAGCGCGCTGGAGCAGGTGCCCGGCTGGCAGCAGATGCGGCTCACCGATGCCGCCCAGGCGGTGCAGGTCTCCGCGTATCCCGAGCACTACCAGCAGCACGAGTGGCGGGCCAACCGGGTCGTCGACGCGATCGTGCCGGCCGGGCGGTAACCTACCGGCCACTATGGACGGTTGGGGTTGAGCCTGTCGGGTCCCGGGTACATCCGTTGCGGGTTCGGGGTACACATGACAGCGGGATCACCGACAGGAGGACGTCATGTCACTGATGCAGCGGATCAGCATGTTCCTGAGATCACCCAAGGGGCAGCAGTTGGTCGACCGGGGTCGGCGCGAGCTGGCCAAGCCCAGCAACCAGCAGAAGCTCAAGGGGTTGGCGGCCCGGCTGTCCAACCGCCGCCGCTGACCGTTCCACCGGCCGTACCGACCCCTGGGGAGACCCGGTGACAGACACCCCACCCGTCGGCGGCCAGCCCGCCGCGCCCACCCCCCAACCGTCCGCCAACCTGCCGATGGACGCCCCCGAGGGGCCGCCTGCCCGGCTCTGGGACCGGATGCGCGCGGATCCGCAGTACGCCCCGGAGCACCTCGCCCTGGAGGCGGTGCGCCGGCTCGGGCCGGAGGCCGTCCAGTGGGCAGCCCGGGCCCGGGCTGATCAGGCTGGCGTCTCCGCCGACGTCCTTGCGGACCAGGCGGCCCGCAAGTTCCTCAATCTGGCCCGCCTCTCCGGGGCCGTCTCCGGCGCGGCCGGGCTGCCCGGCGCCGTGCTCGACGTGGGTGTGCTGGCCTGGACCCAGGCGCGGATGGTGCTGCACATCGCCGCCGCGTACGACGTCGACCCGTTGCACACCGACCGGGCCACAGACCTGCTGGTGCTCCAGCGGGTGCACAAGGTCGCCGAGAGTGCCCGACTGGCGCTCGGGGTGGCCGCCGGCCGGGAACGCGCCGACGCGCTCTTCGGCCTGGGCGGCCAGCGTCCACTCGGCCACGTCATGCTGCGACTCGGCGTGCGGCTGGCCCAGATGGCCGGCGTCCGGGCGGCCAAGCGGATGGTGGCCAAGATCGTGCCCGGCGCGGCGATCGTGCTCGGCACCTGGGCCAACTCGTCGGCCACCAGGGATCTCGCGGAGCGATCCCGTGCGCTCTACCGCCCGCGCGGTGCGAGCTTGCCGGAGCCCCGCCGCCCCTGACCCACCGCTCGCGGGCGCGTCCGGCCAGTCAGTCGGCCAGGCCCGAGGCGCGCCAGGTGACCTCGGCGAGCCGTCCCTGCCCGCCGGCGTTGGGGTGGAACCAGTCCAGCGGGTTCAGCAGGTCCAGGGTGAACCGGACCTTGTGCACCGCGCCGCCGTCGTGCCGGCAGCGCGACCCGTACGCCCGGCAGGCGGCCACCAGTTGGGCGTTGTAGGCGTCGATCCGCTCGCGGACGGCGGCCCGGCGGGCGCGGTCCGCGGGTGCCGTCGAGGTCGCGTCGGCCAGCAGAGCGGGGCAGACACCCCGCCGCCAGGCGCGCACCGCGCGCGGGTCGCCGTGCCCGACCTCCCAGAGCCGGTACAGGTCGGGAGTGCTCACCACCAGCACCCGGGCCTTCGGTCGGCCGGTCCGCAGCACCCGCAGGCCCCGGTCGACGTCGGCCCGGAACTGCGCCACCGGTGTCATCGCGTCGATCCCACCCCGGCAGACGTCGTTGGTCCCGATCAACACGGCGACGTAGTCGGCGCGGTCGCGTACCGCAGCCTTCGCCTGGCCCTCCAGCGCGTCGGCGCGGGCCCCCGGCCGGGCGTGGTTGTACGTCCGGTCGCGGATCGCGGAGTCCTGGTCGAGCAGCCGCCGGTAGAGGCTGCGTACCCGCAGGCCGTCCCCGGTCGACCAGGAGTTGCACTCGCAGGAGGTGAGCACCAGGCAGGAGGCGAAGCCGGTGCTGATCGAGTCGCCGAGCGCGGCGATGCCACCGGGGCCACCGGGCTTCGGGGTGTCGTTGGTGGGGCGGGGGCTCGCCGAGGTGCCGCCCTCGCACGCCAGCGCGACCAGCGCCGCGAGACAGGCCAGCGCGGTGACCCAGCGTCGAGGCATGACATCCCCCGTCTTCACAGCACAGAGCGACAGAGCGGTAACTCTATGCGTAGGAAGCGGTTCATCGGGAAGTTGCTGTCGGGTATGCGGTAGAGCGGCGGCGCGACCGCCTGCGGCGTGCTAGGTGCATGCCGCCGGGGGCCGCCTTGCGGGACGGTTGGATGATCGCCACCCCGGCGTTGCGGGCCATGGGAAGAACGCCAGCCGGTTAACACAGGCGATCTGGGGTAGGTCGGGAGGTATGACGAGATCGCAGCCCCGGCGCGCCCGTGGCACGGTCGGCCACGCGTACAGCGCGCTGAACCTCCGGCTCACCCTCGCCGGCTTCGGACTGGTGATCATGGTGCTCTTCGCGGTGCTGGCGTTCTGGGCCGACCTCGCCTGGCTCGGCGTGCTCTGCGCGATCTTCGCCGTGGTCGCCGTGGTCGACCTGGTCGTGATCCAGCGCCGCCGCGCCGCCCGCCGCCGCGAGCAGCCGGGCGTCCGGCACTCACTGTTCGAGTGACAGGAGGACGAGATGCCCATCGCCACCACCAACCCGGCCACCGGACAGGTGCTCAAGACCTACGAAGCGATGTCCACCGAGCAGCTCGACGCCGCCATCGAACGCACCGACCTCGCGTACCAGCAGCTGCGCGAGACCACCGTCGACCAGCGTGCACGGTGGATGCACGCCGCGGCCGACCTGCTGGAGGCCGACCGGGACGAGATCGCCCGGATCATGACGACCGAGATGGGCAAGACGTACGTCGCGGCACAGGCCGAGGTGACCAAGTGCGCCTCGGCCTGCCGGTTCTACGCCGACCGGGCGCCCTCGTTCCTCGCCGACGAGCCGGCCGACGCCAAGGCGGTGACGGCGACCCGGGCGTTCATCCGCTACCAACCGATCGGCCCGGTGCTCGCCGTGATGCCGTGGAACTTCCCGCTCTGGCAGGTGATGCGCTTCGCCGCGCCGGCGCTGATGGCCGGCAACACCGGCCTGCTCAAGCACGCCTCGAACGTGCCGCAGACCGCGCTGCTGCTGGAGGACGTGTTCCGTCGGGCCGGCTTCCCGGAGGGCGCGTTCACCACCGTGCTCGTCGGCTCGGAGGCCGTCGACCGGATCCTCAGCGACCCCCGGGTACGCGCCGCCACGCTCACCGGTAGCGAGCGCGCCGGCCGGTCAATCGCCCAGGTCGCCGGCCGGGAGCTGAAGAAGACCGTGCTCGAACTCGGTGGCAGCGACCCGTTCGTGGTGATGCCCTCGGCCGACGTGGACCGGGCCGCCGAGGTGGCCACCACCGCCCGCTGCCAGAACAACGGCCAGTCCTGCATCGCGGCGAAGCGGTTCATCGTGCACACCGACGTCTTCGACGCCTTCGCCGAGAAGTTCGCCGCGAACATGGCCGCCTTGCGGGTCGGCGACCCCATGGACCAGGACACCGACGTGGGGCCGTTGGCCAGCCAGAGCGGTCGCGACGAGGTCCACGCTCAGGTACGCGACGCGGTGGACAACGGCGCGACCGTGCTCTGCGGCGGCGAGTTGCCGGCCGGTGACGGCTGGTTCTATCCGCCGACTGTGGTCACCGACCTCACTCCGGAGATGCGGATGTGGCGCGAGGAGGTCTTCGGCCCGGTCGCCGGCCTGTACCGGGTGTCGTCGTACGAGGAGGCGATCGAGGTGGCCAACGGCACCTCCTTCGGGCTCGGCTCGAACGCGTGGACCCGGGACGAGGCCGAGCAGGAACGCTTCGCCACCGACCTGGACGCCGGCAACGTCTTCATCAACGGCATGACCACCTCCTTCCCGGAGCTGCCGTTCGGTGGCGTGAAGAACTCGGGCTACGGCCGAGAGCTGTCCGCGCTGGGCATGCGGGAGTTCTGCAACACCAAGACGGTCTGGGTGGGACAGGGCGCGGCCTCGGCCGGCGCCGGCGCGCACGCCGAGTAGCCCGCGGTTCCTTGCAGGCATCAGCGGGGGCGGTCGCGGGTAGGAAGTGCCGGCATGACGCTGTTCGGATTTCACGCCTCGCACGAGCAGATCGGTCCGCGTGCCCTGTTGGAGGCGGTGCTGCACGCCGAACGGGCCGGCTTCGACGCCGCCATGTGCTCCGACCACTTCTCCCCGTGGAGCGCCCGGCAGGGCGAATCCGGCTTCGCCTGGTCCTGGCTGGGGGCCGCGTTGCAGGCCACCGGCATGTCGTTCGGTGTGGTCAACGCCCCCGGCCAGCGCTACCACCCGGCGATCATCGCGCAGGCGATCGGCACCCTCGGCGCGATGTACCCGGGTCGGTTCTGGGCCGCGCTGGGCACCGGTGAGGCCAGCAACGAGCACATCACCGGCGACCCGTGGCCGCGCAAGGACGTACGCGCGGCCCGGCTGCGCGAGTGCGTCGACGTGATCCGGGCGCTGCTGGCCGGCGAGGAGGTCAGCCACGACGGCCTGGTCCGGGTGGACCGGGCCCGGCTGTGGACCCGGCCCGAGCAGCCGCCCGCACTGGTCGGCGCCGCGGTCAGCGTGGCCACCGCCCGCTGGTGCGCCAAGTGGGCGGACGGTCTGATCACCGTGAACGCGCCGGTGGCGCACCTGCGCGAGATGATCGACGCGTACCGGGACGCCGGCGGGCGCGGCCCACTGCACCTGCAGGTGCACGTCAGCTGGGCGCCGGAGCAGGCGCAGTCCGAGGCGCTCGCGTACGACCAGTGGCGCAGCAACGTCTTCGCCCCGCCGGTCTGCTGGGACCTGGAGACCGTCGAGCACTTCGACGTGGTCTCGGCCGACCTGCCACCGCAACGGGTCGCGGAGGTCGTGAACGTCTCGGCCGACCTGGGCCGGCACGTGGGCTGGCTGGAGGAGTACGCGGAACTCGGGTTCGACCAGATCGCCCTGCACCACGTCGGGCAGGAGCAGCGCGGGTTCATCGACGCGTTCGGCGCCGAGGTGCTGCCGAAGTTGCGCCCGGCCGGCTGACCAGGGGTCCACTACCTGGGACCCCTAGGCTTCTGTCCCATGGAAAGCCTGTTTCCGGTCGTCGTGTTCCTGGCGATCGCCACCCTGGGCGCGGCGCTGGCCCGCCGGCTCGGCCTGCTCGCGCCGATCCTGCTGGTCGTACTCGGTCTGGCGCTCTCCTTCGTGCCGGGCCTTCCGCAGGTGCACCTTGACCCGGAGCTGGTGCTGGTCGGAATCCTGCCGCCGCTGCTCTACGTGGCAGCGCTGGAGACCTCGGTGCCGGCGTTCAAGAACAACATCCGGCCGATCCTGCTGCTCGCCGTCGGCCTGGTGCTGTTCACCGCGTTCGTGGTCGGCCTCGTGCTGCACCTGCTGCTGCCGCAGCTGCCGTTCGCGATCTGCCTGGCCCTCGGCGCGGTGGTCGCGCCCCCGGACGCGGTGGCCGCCACCGCGGTCGCCCGACGGGTCGGGCTGCCCCGCCGGGTGGTCACCATCCTGGAGGGGGAGAGCCTGATCAACGACGCGACGGCGCTGGTGCTGCTGCGGGTCGCGACGCTGGCGACCGCCGGTTCGGCGGTCGGCACCGCCGACGTCGCCATCGAGGTGCTGCGGTCCGCCGGCGGCGGCATCCTGATCGGTCTGCTCGGCGCGCTGGTCTTCGGCTTCCTGCACCGGCGTATCCACGACCCGCTGCTGGACAACGCGTTGTCGTTGATCATTCCATTCGCCGTGGTGTTCGGCGCCGAGGAGGTGCACGCCTCCGGCGTCGTCGCGGTGGTGGTCACCGGGCTGGTGCTCGGCCACAAGCTGCCCCGGTTGCTCTCGGCCGCCTCCCGGCTGCAGGTCGGCGCGTTCTGGCGGCTGGCCCGCTTCCTGCTGGAGGGGCTGGTCTTCCTGCTGGTCGGGCTCCAATTGCCGGACGTGCTGCGGGACCTCGACGAGCCGTTCGGCTCGCTCACCGCGATCACCCTCGCCGTGCTCGCCACGGTCTTTCTCACCCGGTTCGTCTGGCTCTTCCCGGCCACCTACCTGGCCCGGTTGGTGCCCCGGATCCGTCGCCGGGATCCGGCCCCGCCGCCGAAGTTCCCCATCATCATCGGCTGGGCCGGGATGCGCGGTGTGGTGACCCTGGCCGCCGCGCTGGCCCTGCCGCTGACCCTGGCCGACGACGAGCCCTACCCCCGGGCGTTGTTCATCTGGCTGGCCTTCGCGGTGATCGTGGTCACCCTGGTCGGCCAGGGAGCCACGCTGCCGGTCGTCGCCCGCCGGCTGAAGCTGCCGCAGGACGACCCGGTGCAGGACGCGCTGTCGGCCGCCGGGGTGCAGCAGCAGGCCAGCCGGGCAGCCCAGGACCGCCTCGACGAGTTGGCCGACGACGCGCCACCGGCGGTGGTGGACCGGCTGCGCCGGGCGCTGGACGACCGCACGAACATGGCCTGGGAACGGCTCGGTGGCTCCGAGCGGGAAACCCCCTCGCAGGCGTACGGTCGGCTGCGACAGGAGATGATCGACGCCGAGCGGGACGTCTTCCGGGCTGCCCGGGACGCCGGTCAGATACCTGAGGAGGTGCTGGTGCAGGCCTATCGTGACCTGGACCTGGAAGAGTCGTTGCTGCGGGAGGTCGAGAAATGAGCTGTCAGCACCTGACCGAGGCCGGAGCCGCCGAGGCGCGTACCGCCGACGAGTGCGCGGACTGCGTCGCCATCGGCGACACCTACTGGGTGCACCTGCGCACCTGCCTGAGCTGCGGGCAGGTCGGCTGCTGCGACTCGTCGCCGAACCAGCACGCGAGCAAGCACTTCGCGTCCACCGGTCACCCGGTGATCCGTTCGGCGCAGCCCGGCGAGGCCTGGCGCTGGTGCTACGTCGACGAGGAGATCGGCTGACCGGGCTCGCGGCGACGTGCCTCCACCCGAACGTCAGTCACGGGGTAGCGCACGCCGAGTGAGCGCAGGGCTGGCCAGGCCCACCACGGCGAAGAGCCCTCCGACGGCCAGCCAACCGGGCACGCCACCGTCGAGCACCACCAGCGTCAGCAGAGCCGGGGCGACGGCGCGGGCCAGACCGGCGAACATCCCGTCCGCCCCCTGGTAGGCGCCGATCGCGTCCGGCGGCGCCAGATCGTAGGTCAGTCCCGCCCCGGCGGCGCCGTGCCACAGGTCGCCGACGGTGTAGACGACGGTGGCGACCAGCAGGAGCGCGACCGCCGGCGCGGTGGGGAGGCCGGCGGTGGCGGCGTACAGCAGCATCGCCGTGGCCAGCACCAGGCCGGCTCGGCGCATTTTCCGGGCGGCCGGCGCGGCGGTGTCCGCGCCCCGACTGAGCCGCACCGCCAGCAGTACGGTGAGCACGGTGTTGGTCAGCAGCACCGCCGACACGATGGGCGGGGGCGCCCCGAGCAGGTTCACCGCCCAGAGCGGCACCACCAGCGTGAGCACCGTCTGATGGAGGGCGAGCACCGCCGACGCGCCGCTCACCGCGAGGAAGCGGCCGTCACGCAGCGGCCGCCCCCGGCGAAGGGCGGCGGCCGTCGACGGACGCGTGGGTGGTGCGAGGGCCGGCAGCCGCATCAGCAGGGCCGCCGACACCAGATAGGTGGTCGCGTTGCCGGCCACCAGGATCTGGTACGCCAGATGCGTGTCGGCGGCCAGCGCGAACCCGGCCAGCCCCGCCCCGACCGCGATGCCCAGGTTCGCCACCGCCCGCAGCGTGGCGAAGGCGTGCACCCGTCCCTGCGGGCCGGCGACGGCGGCCACCAGCGCGGCACGAACCGCCAGGTTGCCGGAGACCAGCAGCGCGTCCAGAGTCGCCACCAGCAGAAAGACTGGAAACGAGCCCACCAGCAGGTACGCGACGGCGACGGCGGCCTGCGCCAGTTGAAGGACCGCACGGAGGGTCCGTGGGTCGCGGCGGTCGGCCAGCCCGCCGAGCGGCACACTGGCGGTCAGCCCGACCAGGCCGGCCAGGGTGAGCCCGAGCCCCACCTGTGTCGGGGTCAGCCCGACGACGCGGGTGAGGTAGAGCGCCACACCGGTCAGCCAGAGCCCGGCACCGACCGTGTTGGCGAGGGTGGCCAGCGACAGGGTGCGCAGGTGGCCGGGTGGCGGCAACGGCGACAATGACCGCCATCGGCCACGAATCCCCGCCTGGGTACACACACAACGACCCTATGGCCGACGTATACGCATCGACGTCCCTCGTGGTGCGGTGCCCGTCACAGACCGACTCCGGCGCGTTCGTCGAATTCTGCGGTGGACAGGTCGACGTGGGACCAGTGCGGGCGGGCGCCCGGCATCGAGCCGGCGGGAGCCCGGGTGCCGCAGTCATGCCTGGTGTATGGAGTGTCTTCACGTGCGCCGGTGGTATTGGTTGCGGCGGGGGAGGCGGTCGGGATCGAGCCAGGCTGGTGGGACGAATTCCGGGTGGCCGTCGCCGCTCTGTCGGACGGTCCAGTCGTCGTGGTGGATGTGTCGGTGGTGGTGTGCGCAGAGCAGCACGGCGTTCGTCAGGCTTGTGTCGCCGCCGTCGGCCCAGTGTCGGATGTGGTGGGCGTCGCACCAGCGGGGTGGGCGGTCGCAGCCGGGGAAGGCGCAGCCGCGGTCTCGCAGGACCAGGGCGCGTCGGAGGGGCCCGGTGATGAGGCGGCGTTGTCGGCCGACGTCGAGGACCTGGCCGGTGCTGCCTAGAACGGCGGGCAGAATGGTGGCGTCGCAGGCGACACGGCGCACGGTTTCCGGGGTGAGTTCGAGGCCGGTGTCGAGAGTGCCGCCGTTGAGCTGACGGACGAGGCCGTCGAAACTGGTGGTGACGACGAGATGTGCGGGCTCGCCGCCATGTTCGGGTAACTGCCCGGAGCGCAGGGCGAGTCGGCAGAGGTCGGCGAGCGCGTCGTGGCGGCGTTGCCCGGGTGATCTCGGATCGTCCACACCCGACGGCGCCGTCAACGGCTCGATCGCGGCGCGCAGCAGGCCGGCCGCCTCGGCGTCCAGGGTGCCGCTCAGCCGCAGGCAGCCATCCCGCAGCCCGGACAAAGTGACATGACGGTCTCGACAGGCCCGGCGGGCATCGGCCTCAATCGTCGCCCGAGCCGCGGCTTCGGCGACCTCCGGCGCGACGTGATCGAGGACCCGGGTGCCCAGCTTGCGCAGCAGGGTCGGCTCGAACTGCCTGGCCCACTCAATCAACACCGCAACCGCCTTCTCGGCCACGTCGGCGCCGGCGGTCGTCTGCACGGTGCTGACCGTGTCGCCGATGACACGGGCCTGCCCCACATTGATATCGCCGCTGGCCAGAGCGGCCCGCACCTCGGGCACCCCCGGTGTCCAGAGCTGCAGCGAGGTCAACCAGCCGACGAGCGGCGGGGACGGTGAGCCGGAGCCGGTCACGCAACCACACCGACGTCGACGACGCGCCCTGCGTCGCGGCCGTGCCACGGCCGTCCAACTCTCGTACCGCGGTGAACTTCACCGCTGCCAGACGCTGTTCGAGGCGGTGTGCGGCATCGAGCGCCGCGATGAGGTCGTGCTCCGGCAGGGCCCACGTCGCCACGTCGACGCACACGGCGACTGCCGCCTCAGCCTGCGCCAACTCCTCAACCACGTCCAAATATTAGAACAGCCGTACGACAACTTCTGGTGCTCGGTGTCGGTGGAATTCGTCGGCATTCTGAGCGTGCTGAGTGCCTGCGGTCGGGGTCGTTGTGCGGTCGATTCAGCGCTCGACGCAGTCGACGAGGCGTTCGGTGGCGAGGCAGGAAACGAGGCAGCGCTCCTTGGCGTCGCCGCTCAGCCGGGCGGTCCAATCGGTGAAGCCGCCGTCGCCGACCTCCAGGCTGCCGCCCAGGACGGTGATCCGCAGTGCGCAACCCGTGTAGTAACCCCGGCCGCGCTCCCGCTCCGACTCGTCCACGAGCAGCACCGCGTTCTCACCAAGTGCCGGTCGGACGGTGTCGGCCAGTCGCTCGCCGATGATCCGGTCGTCGAAGACCGTGACATGCAGCTGTGGTGTTGCCGCTGGTGCCAGTTCGGCGAGGACGGTCCGCCAGTAGGTGAGGTGCCGGATCAGCAGCCGGGCCTCGGTGCCGCCCGAGCCAGCGTCCCGGGCACTGGACACCAGGGCGAAGAGTCGGAAGTGCGCCGACGCGCCGGTGCCGAAGTCCTGCGCCCGCAGCACCCGGTGGGCGGCGGCAAGGTGCACTTCGCTCTGCCGACGGCGACGCACAGCCGCCTCGATCGCGAGCGCGTTGGTGGGATCGCTCAGCACCTCGCTGGCACGCATCGTGGTGACGATCCTGTTCTGGCTGACCGGTGCGACCGTCGCGCAGGTGCCCACCGGTACGACCGGCGACAGCTCCACTCCAGAGACGTCGGCCGGTAGGAGTCGCCACATCCGCGCTTCGACCTGAGCGAGCGCGCGGGGGTCGGCGCCGGCCGGGCGGACGAAACGGTCCTCGCGCCAGCGGCGAACCAGATCGGGCGGGCGCATGGTGGCTGCGCGGTCGCGGGCCACGGTCAGCAGCAGGGTGCGTAGGTCCGCGCTGGGTAGGCCGGCGAGTGCGGCCCGTGTCCCCGCCGGCATCGCCGCCCACACCCGACGCTCCGCGCCGGCCAGTTCGCCGCCATCCATGGCCCTCACCATGGTCTACGGGGCCAGCCCGGTCCACCTGGTTTGTGAACGGCTGGCGGCCGCCCTTGCGGGAGGCCACCAGCCGTTCCGGTCAGGTCAGGGAGCAGGCAGCGCCGTTGACCGTGACCAGGCCCGGGTTGGGGTTGGCGCCGCCGGTGGTCGTCGCGTTGAAGCCGAACGTCACCGTGCCGCCGGGCCCGATCCGGGCGTTGTACGACTCGTTGCGGGCGGTCACCGTCGCCCCGGCCTGGGTGACCTTCGCCAGCCACGCCTCGCGCACCCGCTGGTCGCCGGTGAACGCGAACCGCATGGTCCAGCCGTTGACGGTGGTGGCGCCGGTATTGCGTACGGTCAGTTGTGCGGTGAACCCGCTGCCGCCGTGCCAGGCGCCGTAGTTGGTGTAGCGGATCGCGCAGGTGGTGGCCGGCACCGCGCCGGCGTCACCCTGGTCGGCCAGGAACGAGGCGATCCAGGCCAGCGCCGAGTTCCAGTTGATCGCCACCTCGTTGGTCGCGTACGAGTTGATGTCGTCGACATAGCAGAACATCGGCTTGCAGCCGGCGAGCAGTTGCGCCGCGAACGGGTCCTGGAGGGCAGCGTTCGCGCCACCGGCGAGGGAGCCGGCGGGCGGACGCGGCAGGTTCGGGTCGAGCTGGTGGCCGAAGATCCGGCTGTGCTGGTTCTCCGCCGCGTGCTCGCCCCACCCGGTGACGTACGAGATGTTCAGCGCGTTGCGCCCGAGCAGGTAGTCCATCGCCTGCACGGCGCCGTCCCGGTAGGTGGCGTCGCGGGTCAGGTCGAAGGCGGTGACCAGCACGACGGCGTTGTTGATGATGTTGCTGTTGGCGCCCCAGAAGTAGCTGCTCTCGTCCCCGGGCATCGGCAGCCCGTACGCCTGCCGGCGCAGCTCGGCGAGGTACGCGTCGGCGGCGCCGGTGACCGAGGCGCGGATCCGGGTCAGCTCGGCGGCGGGCAGCCCGTTCGGCACGGTGGCCAGGTCGAGGCGGCCGAGCGCGGCGGTGCCCTGCCAGCCGAATCCCTGTGGGGCGAACACGTCCCCGCTGTGGTGCGGCGAGGCGGTCAGGTCGGTCAAATAGGCCTGCCCACCGGTGGTCAGGTACAGCTCGACCGCGGCCCAGTAGAACTCATCGGTGACGTTGGTGTCGTCGTACGCGCCGCCGCCGGTGCTGTCGCTGGGGCTGGCGTACACCGCCGGGTGTGCCTTGGCGGCGGCGTAGGCGGTCGTCGCGGTAGTGCCGCAGCGGGCCGCGAACGCCGCGTCGTAGGGGGCGTAGAGCCGTGCGCACTGGGCGGCGGTGGCGGCCAGGTTGAGGGTGGCCGCGGTGGACGGCGGGTGCAGCTCGCGGGGCTGCGGGTCGTCGTGCGGGGCGAGCGGCAGGCCGGTCCAGTTCCGGTCGTGGATCTTGTGGTGGGCCATCCCGGCGAGCGGCTTGCCCGCCGGCACCTGCATGCGCAGCAGGAACTCCAGCTCCCAGCGGGCCTCGTCGAGGATGTCCGGCACGCCGTTGTCGTGCTCGGGCACCCGCAGCGTGCCGTCGGCGAGACCGACGCCGCCGGCCGCGGTGACCGCCGTCCTGGTCCGCTCGAAGGTGCTCAGCAGCTGGTAGGTGGCGATGCCGCCGTTGACCACGTACTTGCCGTGGTCGCCCGCGTCGTACCATCCGCCGCGCACGTCGAGGGAGTAGTCGCAGACGCCCGGCTGGCAGGGCACGGTGGTGTCGCCCTGGTTGGGCGCGACGCCGAGGTGGCCAGCGGGCCGGGTGTACTCGTCGCCGATCAGGTGGCCGTCGATGGCGATGCCGCTGCGTTGGGCGTAGAAGAACTGGAGCGAGTCGGCGCGCAGCCGGTCGTAGAGGGTGCCGGAGATGTCGAACGGGTGGCTGGTGTCACCGTCCACGGTGAGCGTCAGACCGCTGCCGGGTGTGCGGTAGCCGGAGAAGTCGGCCGTGTGCACGTTCTGCCCGGAGGCGGCGTCCACGCCGCGCGCGGTGGTGGTGCCGCTGGCCAGGACCGTGCCGGCGGCCGAGCGCAGCTGCCAGGGGAGCGGCTCGGTGGCCTCGGTGACCACGGTGGCGTTCTTCGGCCCGCCGGGCAGGTAGCCGACCTGGTTGACCCGTACCCGCGGCCCGGTGTCCGGCTCGTACGGCTCGGGCGGCTCACCGCCGCGCAGTGAGACGTCGTCCAGGCAGACGGTCTGCGTCTCGGCGGCGCCACCGACCTGGAAGATCAGCTGGGCGCCCGGGTTGTCGTCCGGGACGGTGAAGGTCTGCTCGACCCGCTGGGCGGTGCCCGTGGCGGTGGCGTCCACGGCGGCGTACGTGGTGTACGGGGCGCTGCCGAGCTGGAGGACGGCCTTGACCGCGGCGCCGGGGGTGGCGGACACGGTGAAGCCGAGGGTGTATTCGGCGCCGGCGATCAGCGGTACGCCGTCCTGGCCGATGCCGGCGTCCCACGGGTTGGCCAGTCCGCCGGGAACGGTGGTGCAGAGCCGGCCGTCGGTCACCGCGAGCGCGCCGGTGCCGTAGGAGAACCAGGGGCTCACGCCGGCGCTGAAGTCGCCGTTGTCGATCTGTTCGGGGGCGTCCGGCGGCGGGTCGGCGTGGGCCGCGCCGGCGCCCGCGCCGGTGAGGGCCAGGGTGGTCGCCGCGGCCAGTAGGAGGCGGCGTCGGGATGGCGTCACGGGGAGTCCTTCCGGGACGGGATGCGGGGCGGTGGTGGTGAAATCTGGGAGCGCTCCCACCTCTCGGCTCGATGTTTCCAGCGTCCGTGCGCCGTGTCAATCGATCTGACTGGATGGGTTGTGGCGTACGACGAGGGCGGCCAGCCCGGCCGGGTCCGCCATGACGCGCCAGGGCGGACACGTGAGATTGGCCGCGCCACGCGCCGTCGTCCTGATCTCCTAGAGACAACTGCGCCCTTCGCCTGGCAGGCTGCCTCCCATGACCCTGAAGCTGCGTTCCGTGGGAACGAGCGACCGTGGGCTGATCCGCAGCGGAAACCAGGACGCCCTGCACGCCGGGACCTGGCTCGTCGCCGTCGCCGACGGCATGGGCGGAATGGCGGCCGGCGACCTGGCCAGCGCGCTCACCATCGACGCGGTCGCTCCTCTGGACGTGGAGACCCCCGAGGACGCCCTGGTGGCCGCGCTCCAGGGTGGCATCGCGCTGGCCACCACCCGGATCCGGCAGGCGGTCGCCGAAGACCCGGAGCGCCAGGGCATGGGCACCACCCTGACCGCCCTGCTCTTCGCCCGCACCGGCAGCTGCCTCGCCCTCGCGCACGTCGGTGACTCGCGGGCCTATCTCCTCCGCGAGGGAGTGCTCAAGCAGGTCACCCGGGACGACACGTTCGTCCAGATGCTGGTGGACCAGGGCGTGATCACCGCGGACCAGGCCAGCAGCCACCCGCGCCGGGCGGTGGTCACCCAGGCGTTGCAGGGCGACGACGTCTCCCCGTCGTACGCGACGATGGTGCCCCGGGTCGGCGACCGGTGGCTGCTGTGCAGCGACGGGCTGTCCAACGTGGTCCGCTCGGACACCCTCGTCGAGGTGCTCACCGGCTACCCGGACCGGGCCGCCTGCGCCGGCAAGCTGATCGACCTGGCACTGCACGCCGGCGGGCCGGACAACGTCACCGTCGTGGTGGCCGACGTGGTGGAGGAGTAACCGGCCTCAACGCCGGCGCGGTGTGGCGCGCCGGGTGGGCGTCGCGGTCGTCGGATCCTCCGGCCACGGGTGCCGGGGATAGCGGCCGCGCAGCTCGCCGCGCACCTGCGGATAGCCGGTGCGCCAGAACGACGCCAGGTCGGCGGTGACCGCCACCGGCCGGCCGGCGGGGGAGAGCAGGTGCAGCAGCACGGGCACCCGGCCGCCGCCGATGCGCGGGGCCACCGGCCAGCCGAACGTCTCCTGCAGCTTCACCGCCAGCACCGGCGCCGCCGGGTCGCTGTAGTCGAGCCGGATCCGGGAACCACTCGGCACGGCGATCCGTTCCGGGGCCAGTTCGTCCAGCTGGGCGGCCTGTGCCCACGGCAGCAGCCGGCGCAGCGCCGAGGCCACGTCCACCCGGGCAAGGTCGGCGCGGCGCCGGGCGGCGGAGAGCTCCGGGCCCAGCCAGGTCGGCGCGGCGGCGAGCAACGCCTCGTCGCTGACGTCCGGCCACGGTGCGCCGAGGTGGTGCCGGGTGAACGCCAGCCGCTCGCGCAGCGCCCGGGCCGCCGGCGTCCAGGACAGCAGCCCCAGCCCGTCCTGGCGCAGGCCGGTCAGCAGCGCCGCCGCCACCTCCGCCCGGTCCGGACGATCCAGCCGGCGCTCCTGGAGCAGGATCGCCCCCAGCCGGGTCACCTCCCGGGCCACCACGTCCCCCTCGGACCAGCCGACCTCCCGGCGCGTGGACAGCAGCGGGCCGGCCGCCTCCCGGGCCGTCGCCTCGTCCAGCGGCGTGGCCCGGCGGATCCGCGCCGAGGGCGCGCCGGGGGTGCGGTCCGCGACGGCCACCGCCAGCCAGTCCGACCCGGTCAGCCCCGATCCCACCGCCAGCTCCGCGGCGGTCCCACCGGTCATCAGGTACGCCGAACCGCCCGACCGCCGCGCCCGGGCCAACCGCTCCGGGTACGCCAACCCGACCAGCAGCCCGGCGGCCAGGTCGTCAGTGAGCCCACCGGCGTCGGCGCGTCCGTTGGCCCCCGGGCCGACCGTCCGGCCGGGCTTACCGGCGGCGGCGCGGCCCTGCGGCGGGGAGCCGGCGGGCAGGGCACCTCGCAGGCGGCGCACAGACGCCTTGACCAACTCAATCATGAAAACGAGGGTTTCCACAGGCTCTGACCTGCGGAGACCCTCTCGCTGTCGGGACGGCCGGATTCGAACCGACGACCCCTTGTTACCAACCGTAGCCACTCCGACCTTGTCATTAGCTGTCGGGAAATAGGCGCCGAGCTGCACAGACACGTCCAAACAATGATCGCTTCTTGTCACTGTTTGTCAGCCGCAGGCGGCGGTTTTCGAGGGGTAAACGGGGGGGCACGCCGACAGGACGTCGCCAGGGTCCCGCCGCACCCCGCTCCCCCACCATGGGACCTACCGTCACCAAGAGAACGGCGTGCGCCTACCCATCGCGACCCGCCTACCGTAGGCATGGGGGTTCGTATCGGTGGGCCGACGTCGACCACAAATCCATGATCGCCATTCATGGCAAACTACAACTCACGCCCAGATGATTGCATCAGCCTGTCAGACCCGGGCTGGGTCGCCGAACAGTTCGGCGCTCGATCGACCTTCCTCCTCGGCGGCGGCGTGTCGCTCATCGTAGGTCTCGTGGCCCTCACACTGCGGTTCAAGACTCCCCCTCTGAACGCGCCACCGTCAACGCCCCCAACGCTGCACCAGCCGCAGCCAACTCACCATGATGACCCGGAGCGGCCGGCCACCGGTGGTTCGTCGATGCCGGCGGAGCGGACAGCGAGCGAGTGATGGATACGCCCGATCGGTAGGCTCCGCACCACATCGTTGCCTCGTACTTATCGGAAGATCATCGGTGGCGAGCGCGGCGGACGAGGGAGAATTTGGTGAGCAAGCGAAGCTTGCAAGTCGTACTGGCGATCCTGGCCTCGGTCGCGGTGGCTTCGGGTCTGTACGGGATGTTGGCAGGGCCGACCGCGTTACCGGGTAGCGGTCCAGTCGACGCCACCGTGGACAGCGAATACCGGTTCACCAACGCATTCTGGCTCGTTGCGGGGGTGGTGGTGTGGTGGGCGATCCCGACGGTGCAACACGCTACCGCCGTGCTGCGCGTCGCACTCGGCGCGGCGTTTCTCGGCGGTCTGGCCCGGTTGCTTGCCGCCGCCGTCTCCGGCTGGCCGCACCCCATCTTCCTCGGCGCCCTGGGCGTTGAGCTCGTGGTCGTTCCGACTGTGCTGTTATGGCAGGCGAGGGTGTCCAACGCTGCCCGCCGGGGCGCGTCAGCCTAGCTGGCTCTGTTGCGTTGAGCGTTGGCAAGGCCAAGGCAAGCTCGACTGGTGAAGCTGTCGACCCGTCCGCGACCGTGGCTGCCACCGAAGTCGGCGTTCGCCGGTTTCCGTTTCCCGTCCGAGGTTATCGTCGTCGCGGTCCGCTGGTATCTACGGTTCAACCTCTCCTACCGCGATGTTGAAGAGTTGCTGGTTGAACGCGGAGTCGAGGTCGACCACGTCACGGTCTACCGGTGGGTGCAACGGTTCACTCCACTGCTGGCCGACGCCGCCCGATTCTGCCGGCACTCCCCAGGTGACCGGTGGTTCGTCGACGAAACCTACGTCAAGATCAACGGCGTGTGGCGGTACGTGTACCGAGCGGTCGACCAGTACGGGCAGGTCATCGACGTGCTCGTCTCCACCCGACGGGACGCCAACGCGGCACGCCGGTTCTTCCGCCGGGCGCCGTCGACGTTGAAGGTGACACCCAGCGAGGTCGTCACCGACGCCGCGCCGGTCTACCCCAGAGTGCTCGACGAGCTGATCCCGCAGGCGTGGCACCACGTCGAACGGTACGCGAACAATCCAATCGAGGCCGACCACAGCCACCTCAAACACCGGTTGAGACCGATGCGCGGACTACGAACCGACAGGACAACGCAGGTGATCATCGCTGGACACGCCTTCATGCAGAACCTACGACGCGGCCACTACGAACTCGCCGTCGATGCCCCGCCGGCAACGCGAGTGTCGACGGCGTTTGCTGACCTCGCCCAGGCGATCTGACCTCGGCCCCCACCCGGGTACAACGCGTTCATCGATCCGGCAAGCAACAGGACCCCCGTGACAATCCCGCCACGACCTTCGCCTCTAGGAATGATCGACCATCACACGGCAACCCTCGCCGTTGTGTCAGTCAGAAGATATCGATTCGCGCCACCCGGCCGGGCGACGCTGTCCGCGTCGTTACCCTCTCGCCGGTGGAACCGGGGCGGGTGGCCCGGCACCGTCATGGTGGCGAAGGTCCAAGCCAACCTGCCGTCGCCCTCACACCAGTCGACCGATGCAGCTGCCAAGCTCGAGCCGCGGGAGTGTGGATCTAACGGTGTTTCCGGCCTGACCTGCCGGGGCGTTGTGCCTGGTGAGGAGGGTGCCGTGATGACCGCGACACTGAATGACGTGACTGGACGGAAGAAGCGGCCTGAGCTGTCGGCGGAGGCGAAGGCCGCGGCGGAGCTGGTCCGGGCGGCCAAGGAACACGGTCTGTCGCTGACGGGCCCGGATGGGCTGCTGAAGCAGTTGACCAAAACGAGCCGCAGCCGCGCCCGTCCGCCGCCGACGCTTCCGTCTACGGAGGCGTCGCCCGCAAACCCTGACTGAGGTGCCACGGGTCGGCACCGAACCAACATCGCCGCCCACTACGCCACAACGCCCGCAAGAACCGCCGCGTCCTCAAACACCTGGAGCCGCTACCAGCATAAAAGCCCAATCATCGACTTTGCCGTGCCCGTGGGCTCACAGCCAGGGGCCCAGGGTGGGGCTGGCGGCTGTGCGCCCGGTGAGCCATTCGGCGAGCACAGCGGCCTCACCGCTGGACGACCGCTTCTTGACGACGTCGATCGCCAGCATGGCGTTGAGGTCGTCCGGCAGGTCGGCGAACCCGACGCCGGCCCGGAGGTCCACCGCGTGCACCGTTACCTCCCGGGTTCGCATCCAGGGGATCTCTGTCGCGGGTACCGTCCGCCCCTGCGCGGTGACCACCTCGTTGCTCCAGCTCGAATGTGACAGCGAGTCAAGGTCAGCGGCGAGGGCCAGCGCGGAGGTGTGCACGAGTTCCCGCAACTGTGCCGGCGGGAGTAGGGCTCCGCCTTCGATCTCGTCGGCGCGCTGGACCGGGTCGGCGTACATCCGGACTTCCTCCCCCGTGCGGGCCCAGCGAGTCAGCCGGCGCAGCGCCTCGGCGTTGAAGTGCACGTGGGCGACCACATGCGCACGGGTCCAGCCGGGCAGCGCGGTCAGCCCGTTGAACTGGTCGTCACTCAATCCATCCACCGCGGACAGGAACAACCTGGTCCCCTGGTCCATCCAGTCCCGGATGCTCATCGCGCCGCCCGGTTGTCGAGTCGCCCGATCCCGCTGATCTCGGTCACCAGCCGCGAATCGTGGCCGAGGTAGCGCCGCGGCGTGCGGGCGTATCCGACACCGCCGGGCGTACCGGTCGCGATCACGTCGCCGGGCCGCAGGGTCAAGATCGCCGAGGCGTACGCCACCAGCTCGGCCGGCGTGAACACCAGCTCGGCGGTGTCGACCTTCTGCATCAGCTCTCCGTCGACCGACGCGGTCATGGTCAGCGCCGGCCGGACCCCGCCGGGCAACTCGTCGGGGGTGACGAGCACGGGACCGAAGGGTGTGGTCGCCTCGAAGGTCTTGCCCTGAAGCCACTGCGGTGTCCGGTACTGCCAATCGCGCATGGTGACGTCGTTCAGGACGCTGAACCCGGCGATCGCCGCGGCGGCCTGCTCCGCGATGGCACGGCGCACCGTGGAGCCGATGACAACCGCCAGTTCGGCCTCCCAGTCGGCGGCGTCGGACTCGGCCGGCAGCGCGATGTCGTCGGCGGCGCCGATGAGCGCCTCGGAATACTTGGCGAACAGGGTCGGGAACTGCGGCAACTCCCGTCCCATCTCCAGGATGTGGTTGCGGTAGTTCAGCCCGACACACACGATCTTGCCGGGTCGCGGTACGACCGGCGCGAGGTCGGCACCCTCGGCCGGGTACGTCGGTCCGCCGGACGCCGACGCCAGAGCCGCCCAGTCGTTGCGGGACAACAATTCGCCGACGTCGGCGACGCCCAGGTCGACGTACCCGTCGCTGGCGAGCCGGACCGCGCGGGTGCCCCCGTTGATGCGCAGCGTCGCGAGCTTCACTTGACACTTCCTCTCAAGGCGTTCTGGGTTTGCCGGTGAACCGGCGCGTTCTCCCGGGGGCCGAGGTACTGGACCGCGGCCCACAGCGTCGGGGTGGCGTACGGCAGCCCGCCCAGGCCCGGATTCGCCAGCGCGATCGCCCGGCGCTCGCCGCCCCGGCCGACCGGCACGAGTGCACCCGCCCGCTCGGCGAGCGGAAGCAGGTGGTGCCAGCGCCTTCGGCAGCGCCTTCGGCTGTGGCTGCATGGGCATCAGGTCGTCGATCTGGGTCCACAACGGCACCAGCAGTTCGGCCTCGAACCCTCGGTAGAGGGCGTCGAGCTCGGGCGTACGGTCCGGTTGGCGCGGGCCGTCCGGGGCCCCGACGTCGCCAGCGCCCTCGGAACGCGTGGTCAGGGTCATCCGTCTGTCCTTTCTGGCTGGTGCTCCGTCGCCGGATCCGGCCGCTGCTCCATCGCCGGAGCACGCGGCTCAGTCGCTGCCGCGCAGCGCCTCTGGTGAGTAGCCGGCGACCTTTTGGTAGCGCCGCGAGATCGACTCCAGCTCGGTCGCACTGATCACATCCTCGATGCGGTCGAACGGCTGGTCCCCGGTGCGTTGCCAGACCTCGCGGATGATCGCGTCGGGCGGCGTGCTGCGATTGGTCCGGACCACCTGGGCGGTGATCAGCAGCCGCTGCTCCTGGTACGCCCGCAGCGCCGATCGCGGGTGGTCGATGGTCGTCAGTGCCCGGCGCAGTGCCCGCGCGTCGAGGATCGCCTGCCCGGCCCCGTTGGACCCGCGCGGCACCATCGGGTGCGCCGCGTCGCCGAGCAGCGTCACCCGGCCGAAGGTCCACCTGTCCAGCGGATCATGATCGACCATCGGATACTCCAAGACCAACTCGGTGCCGCGCAGCATCGCCGGGACGTCGAGCCAGTCGAAGTGCCAGTCCTCGAAGGCGCCGACGAAGTCCTCGAGCCGACCGTGCCGGCCCCAGTCGCGCTCCACGTGCCGCGGCATCTCCAGCTCCGCGACCCAGTTGATGAGCTGACTCCCCCGCCCGTCTACGTCGTCCCGGATCGGATAGATGACCATCTTCCCGCGATCGAGCCAGCCGGCTCGGATCATGCTCGCCCCGGTCAGGACCGGCGGGCCAACCGTGACTCCCCGCCACATGTTGATCCCTGAGTACCGGGGCGGACCCTCGTCCGGGTGTAGTTGGGCTCGGATTGTCGAGTGGATGCCGTCGCAGGCCACCACCACCTTCCCGGCGACGGTCGGCAGCGCCTCGCCGGTACTGGAACAGCGGAACCGCGCCCGTACGCCGTGGTCGTCCTGGGTGACGCCGGTACAGCGGTGGTCGAGCACGACCGCGTCCGCGCCCAGCCGGTCGTACACCGCGTCGAGCAGCACCCGCTGCAGATCGCCCCGATGGATGGAGAACTGCGGATGGTCGTACCCGGCGTACCGCCCGCTCGGCTCGCGGTGGATGAGTTGACCGAACCGGTTGTAGAACACGGATTCCCGGGTGGTCACCGACACCCGGGTGAGGGCGTCCTCCAGGCCGAGCCGGCACAGCACTCGGGACGCGTGCGGCAGGACGTTGACGCCCACCCCGAGCGGACGGATCTCCGGCACCGCCTCGTAGATCCGGCACGGGATGCCGGCATCGTGCAGTTCCAGGGCGAGCACCAGGCCACCGATGCCCGCGCCGATGATGAGTACCAGGCCACCGCGCCCCCGGGAGATCGGGTCCACGGCTACGGCCCGAAATCCGCGGGGTCGGTCATGACCTCGACCAACGTCGGATGGTCGAGCCCGCGCGCTCTGGCAAGGCACTCCCGCAGATCGCCCAGCGAGTCGACCCGCTGCCCCGGTACGCCGAAAGCCGTGCTGACGTCCGCAATGGCGGGCCCGGCGATGTCGGTTCCCGGATAATCCTGGCGTTGCACCGCGTGCCCGCCGAGCCGGCGCAGCGCGGCTCCGACCGCGGCGTACCGCTGGTTGTTCAGCACGACGTAGGTGACCGGGATCGCGCGTCTGGCCGCGGTCCAGAGCGCGGGCATCCCGAACTGGAAGACGCCGTCGCCCAGGACGGCGGCCACCTGGCGCTGCGGCATCCCCAGCTTGATCCCGAGCGCCGCGCCCATGCCCCAGCCGAGGGACCCGGAGGTGGAGACGAAGTAGTCGTCGCCGGTACGCTGCCCGGCCCGCTGCTGCAACACGCCGCCCGCGGTCGTCGCGTCACCGACCAGGGCGGCTCCCCGCATCGACTCGGTGATCACGTCCACCACGTCCGCCGGCCGGAGCGCGCCGCCGGAAGTCCGCGTCGGAGTCCGCTCGCCCTGACCCGGGTACGCCGGCATCTCGCGCGGCCCGATCGGCACCGGCACCGTGGCCAGCAGCGCCTCGATCAGCAGCCGCTGGTCGCCCACGAGGCCGACGTCGACCCCGTGGATCGCGGCCACGTGCTGCGGATCGGTGTGACTGTGGATCACCCGGGCGCCCGGCGGGATCGGCGGTACGCGCGCCGGCTCGAACTCGTTGAACAACCGGGCGCCCAGGAAGACCAGCAGGTCGGCCTGCCGCACCAGTGGGTGGTTGGGCTCGTACTGCCCGTTGAAGTGCGGATGGTCGGTCGGGAATCCGGGCCGCTCGAACCCCCGCCGGTCCTCGTGCAGGACCGGGATGCCGAGTGCCTCGACGAGTTTGACCAGCTCGTCGACGGCGCCGGCCCGGGCCAGCTCGCTACCGGCGATCAGCACCGGCCGCTGGGCCGACGCGATCAGCCTGGCCGCCGCGGCGACCGCGGCCGGCGACGGCACGGTGCGCGAGTCGAACCGGTACGTCCCGACCTCCGAGACAGCCGCCTCGGTGCTCTGCTCGATCAGATCCTGGCTCAGCCCCACCCACACCGGTCCCGCGGGCTCCGTTACCGCGGTCCGGAAGGCACGGTTGACGTCCTCGGGAATGCCGTCGGCCGTCAGGGACTGCCAGTCCGACTTGACGTACTGGTGGACCAGGTCACGCATCCGTCGGCCGGTGGTGAAGCCGCCACGGGCCTGGATCGAACTCGGCTTCAGCCCGTTGAGCACCACGACCGGCGAGTACGCGAGCTGCGCCGCGTACAGGTGGCTCAGCCCGTTGGTCAGCCCGACGTTGGCGTGCAGATAGGCCACGCTCGGTGCGCGGGTGGCCCGGGACAGCCCGTCGGCCATCGACACCGCGACCGCCTCATGGGTGGTCAGGACCAACTCGACGTCGTCGCGGACCACGAGCGCGTCGAGGACGGCCGCCTCGGTGCTGCCGGGGCAGGTGAACAAGTGGCCGACGCCCCAGTCTCGGACCACGTCGAGCAGCACGTCGGCAACGGGTCGCATCCGCGTACTCCTTCCTTTGTCTCTCGATCTGTTCCGGCCGGCTCTCTCGGCCGGCACCGCCGGCGGCGTTAGCTGGTCACCAGCTCCAGCAGGTGCCGGCGCAACCGGCCGAACGTCTCGCTCGATCGGGTGGTCAGCTGGTTGCGCGGACGCTCCAGCGGGATGTCGGCGATCTCGCGGACCCGGCTCGGCGGGCTGCTCAGCACCACGACCCGGTCCGCGAGGTAGATCGCCTCGTCGATGTCGTGGGTGACCAGCACAACGGTGACGTTGTACTCGTTGCGCACCCGCAGGATCAGGTCCTCCAGGTCGAAGCGCGTCTGTGCGTCGACCGACGCGAACGGCTCGTCCATCAGCACCAGGTCGGGCTCGTGCGCCAGCGCGCGGGCGATCGCGACGCGCTGTTGCATGCCCCCCGAGAGCTGCCACGGATAGCGCTTACCGACGTCACCGAGGCCGACCGCGGCCAGCACCTCGTCGACGCGCGCCTTGCGCCTCTGCTTGTCGTACCCGGCCACCTTGAGCGGTACGGCGACGTTGGCCGGGACCGTGAGCCACGGGAAGAGGGACCGGCTGTAGTCCTGGAACACGACGCTCAGCCGGTCGGGCACCCGGCGCAGCGGCATGCCCTCGAAGCGCACCTCGCCAGAGGTGGCCGGCAGCAGGCCGCTCATGCAGCGCAGCAGGGTGGTCTTGCCCGCGCCGCTCGGTCCGACCACGCAGACGAAGTCGCCCTTGCCGACGTCGAACGAGACGTCCGCGATCGCCTCCCGCTCGTCCGGTCGGCCGGCGTTGTACACCTTGCGCAGGCTGTTGATCGACAGCACCGGCTGACCCTCGGCCGACCCGGTTGCGGCGGTCGTCGCGGCGACCTCTGTGGTTATGGGACGCGCCATGGCGCTCAACCCTTCTCTTCGACGGCTCGCGCGCCGATGTACCAGGCAAGGACCACCCGCTCGACGGCGATGAACAGGAACGTCAGGGCACTTCCGATCAGGGCCAGCACGATGATCCCCGTCCACATGTCGGTGAAGGCGAATCGCTGCTGGGCGTCGAGAATGAAGAAACCGATCCCGGAGGTCGACGCGACCAGTTCGCTGACCACCATCATGATCACCGCGATCTGCAGGCTGTGCCGCAGGCCGGCCATGATCTGGGGCAGGGCGCCCGGCAACACCACCGAGCGGACCGTACGCAGCGAGGACATGTGCAGGACCTTCGCCGTGTCGAGCTTGATCGCGTCGATGCCCTGCATACCGTCGAGCGTGTTTAGCAGGGTGGGCCAGATCGCGGCGAGGATGATAATCGTGATCTTCATTCCGGAACCGATCCCCATCACCGCGATGACCGCGGGCAGCATCGCGACCGAGGGGATGACGTAGATGAAGTACAGCAGTGGGGACACCGCGTGGGCTATCCGAGTGAACCGCCAGAGCAGGGCACCGAACGCGACACCGAGCACGCTGGCGCCGCCATACCCGATCACGAAGTTGACGAGGCTCGCCTTCAGCGTGCTCGCCGTGTCCCCCACGATCCACAACTCGTAGAACCGCTGGACGATGTCCCGCAGGGGCGGGAAGAACGTGGAGGTGCTGTTCGCCGACAGCACCCACCACAGGATGACGACGGCGACGAAGAACCAGGTACGCGAGACCACGTCCCAGACCCGGCCGGGCAGCGGCCGGGCCGGCCTGGTGGTTCGCACGGCAGGTTCGGTCTTCTCGCTGACAGCTGTCATGGTCATGCCGCCCTCGCCGCAGGGTTCCGCTGGCTTTCGTGCCAGTGCAGCAACCGCCGCTCGACCGCGGTGAAGACGCCCGTCACGGCCACGCCGGTAAGACCGGTCATGAGGATGAACGCGTACAGCGCGGGTAGCTGGGTGGGACCGGCGTTCTCCGCGGTCAGCAGGCTGAGCCCCAGCCCGGGGGCCCCGCCGATGAGCTCGGCGATGACCGCGAGGATGAGTCCCACCGCCGCGGCGACCCGTACACCAGTCGCCAGGAAGGGCGCGGCGCTGGGCAGGGTCACCACGGCGATCCGGCGGAAGCCGCGCAACTGCAGGATGTGGGCTGTGTCGCGGACCACCGGGTCAACGGCCCGGATGCCGTAGATCGCCTGAATCGTCAGCGGCCAGTAGACGCCGAACGCGACCAGGAAGACCTTCATGTCCGTCGTCGCGCCGTACACGGAGACCACGAGCGGAAGGATCGCGATCACGGGAACGGTCTTGAGGAACTCGACGACCGGGATAACGCTGCGATAGGCGAACCTGTTCAGCCCGAGCAGCGTACCGGTGAGGATGGCGAGGCCGCCGCCGATCAACAGGCCGAGCCCCCATCCCTGCAGGGTCTGCCCGACCGCAGTCCACAGTTCGGCCGAGCCGAGTTGCCGGACGAGTTCGGTGACCGTGCTGGTCATCGACGGGAACGAGTCCTGAGCGAGCAGGCCGGTGGCGCTGCAGAACTGCCATGCCGCGAGCGCGGCGGCGAACACAGCGACCTTTGCCAGCAGCTTGAACCAGCTGGCGTTCAGTACATTCATCCGAGACCCCCTTCGCGCGAGGTGGTGGTGATGGGAGGGGCCCGCGGGTCCGGCACGCGACGCGACGGTGCGTCGGGGCCGTTCGCGGACGGGTGTGCCTTGTCAAGCGGAATTTCCGAGCTCAGCGTCGATCGGGTCCGGGGAACGCCGACACGTCGACGTAGTCAGCAATGATCTGGGTCTCGGTACACGCCTCAAGCGCGGCCATCCCATGGCCGCGACCGATGCCGCTCGACTTGAAGCCGCCGAACGGCATCGAGACATCGGAAGCGCCCATCCGGTGGACGTTGAGGAAGACGCTTCCGCACTGCAACTGCCGGGCGACGCCGAGCGCGTGGGCCCGGTCCGCGCTCCATACCGAGGCGCTGAGACCGAACTCGGTGTCGTTGGCGAGTCTGACGGCCTGCTCGTCGGTGGTGAAGGGCAGCACCGGGACGACCGGCCCGAACTGCTCGCAGCCCACGATCTCGGCACCGGGCTCGACGTCGGTGACCACCGAGGGCATGAGGAACAGGCCACGGTCCCAACCGGCCGGATCGAGTCGGGTCCCGACGGTACGGACGGTCGCGCCGCTGGCCCGGGTCCGCTCGATCAGTCCCTGGAGCCGCTCGTACTGCGGACGGTTGTTCACCGGCCCCATTGTCGTACCGGGATCGAGTCCGTCGCCGACCACGATGCGGTCTGCCGCGGCGACGTACCGGGCCACGAAGTCGACGTAGTGCGACTCATGCACGTAGATCCGCTTGACGTCGAAGCAGATCTGACCGGTCGCCGTGAAGACACTGCGCACCAGCTCGTCGACGAGCGTGTCGTCGATCCGTGCGGTCTCGAGCACGATGGCGGGGTCGTTGCCGCCGAGTTCGAGGCTGATGTTCTTCAGGTTCCCCGCCGCGTCGCGCATCACCTGCTGTCCGGTCGCGGTGCTGCCGGTGAAGAAGACCTTGCGGATGAGCGGGTGCCGGGCGATCGCCGAGCCGGCCTCCGCGCCGCCGGGAACCGTGTTGACGACCCCGGCCGGAAGGTGCCGGGCGAGCAGGTCCAGCACCCGGCCGAGCGCCAGCGGCGCGTACTCCGACGGCTTGACGATCACGGTGTTGCCGGCGAGCAGCGCCGGCGCGATGCCCAGGAAGGCGAGGTAGACCGGGCTGTTCCAGGGCACGATCACCCCGGTGACACCCATCGGGCGCCGGCCAGTGTAGATCGTGCCCCGGGCGTCCCTGCGGAAGACGTCGTCGTCAGCCAACTGGTCGGCCAAGCCGGCGTAGTACCCGAGGATGTGGGCGGCACCCCCGACGTCGATCTTCGACTCCCACCGCACCTTGCCCTGCTCCCGCGTGAGCAGTTCGGAGAGGTCCAGCGCGTGTTCCGCGATCTCCGCCGCCGCCGCCCGCAGCCGGTCGGCCCGCTCGTACGGCGACGCCGTCGACCAGGCCCCGAACGCGGCCGAGGCCGCGGCGACCGCCCGGTCGACGTGGTCGGCGGTGCCGATGGCCACCGTACCGACGACCTCGTCGGTGCGGGCGGGATTGTGCACCGGCTGGTATTCGGACGGCAACACCTCACCGGCGACGACGACGCTCGCGCGGTGATCACCGAGCAGCCCCACGCCGGCGGCGCGGTCCGAACTGACAGGCTGGCTCATGGTTCTTCCTTCCGCTCCCGGTCGCTGATCAGCCCGCGGGCTGCCAGACGAGGTCGGCCGGGTTGACCTTCGTCTTGATGGCGCCCTGGGCTTCCATCACGTTCTGGATGTCACCGATGGACGCCACATTGATCTCCGGGACGTAGTTGGTCGGCAGGATCTGCTCCTTCGCCGCCTCGGGAGTCAACTTGAGGTATTTCACGAGGGTCTGCTTGACCTCGTCCTCGTGGTCCTTCGTGTAGGTGATGGCCTCGGTCATCGCGTCCTGGAACGCCTTGGCCACGTCGGGGTGCTCGTCCAGGTACTTGGCGGTGGCGCCATAGCAGTAGACGGTGCCCTCGGGCCAGAGGTCGGAACTCGGGTGCGCGAGGGCCTTGGCCCCCGCCTTCAGGGCCGTCTCCAGGTACGGCGTCGTGACCACCGCCGCGTCGACTCGGCCATCGGCCAGTGCCTGGGGCATCTGCGGGAACGGGATCACCACCCATTCGATATTCGTCGCGCCCGCTTCCTCGGCCAGCTTCTTCGCCCCGATCAGGTTGATGCTGGACAGTTGGACCACGGCGATCTTCTTGCCGGAGAGGTCCGCCAGGGAGTTGATGCCGCTGTTCGCGGCGGTGACGAGAGCGCTGGAGTCGCGCTCCTTGCTGACCTGGCCGTCGATGGGCGCGACGCACTTCACCGCGGTACCCGCGGCGTTGGCGTTGATGAGCACCGGCGTGGTGACGAAGCCGAACTGCTGCTGGCCACTGACCATCGCCGCGACGATCGGGGTCGGCGCCGCCGCCGAGGTCGTCTTGACGTTCAGTCCGTGTTTCTTGAAGATGCCACCCTCGATCGCTTGGAAGAGGACCGCATTGGGCGAGAAGGGGACGATCCCGACATTGACGTCGGTGACTCCCGAGTTCCCGCCGCCCGAGGAGTCGCCGCCCGCGTTGTCGCCGCAGCCCGCGGCGAGGAGGGCGACCATCAGGGTGGCTAGAGTGATCTTGATATGTCTACGCAAGGCTGACCTCCATTGGACCAGGCAGCGCGGGGGCGCTGACCTCCGTATCCGCCGTCCGCGCGGCGGTCGTCCAGTTCGACGTACAGTAAGCGCGGCGGGGGGAAACTTCTACCCTGTGGAACTCTTTCCTCAGTGGATTCCTTGTTACGGAATAACTTGGAGCGAGCGTGGTGAATCCAAGCGCCGCCGTTCGCGCTAGCGCACCCGGATCCGCATTTCTCCGAGGCGGCTGATCGAGGTGTCCAGCACATCGCAGGGCACGATCGGCCCGACGCCGGGCGGGGCGCCGGTGAAGATGACGTCGCCGGGGAGCAGCGTCATCATCGAAGAGGCGTAGGAGACGATCGCCGGTACCGGTGTGATCAGGGTCGAGGTGTTCACCTGCTGCCTCGGCTCGCCCGAGCAGGTGAGCCGGATGTCGAAGTCACCCGGGTCTCCTGCCTCGTCACTGGTCGTGACCCACGGACCGAGCGGGCTGAAGGAGTCGTAGCTCTTGCGACGGGACCGGTCGCCGTCACTACGCACGGTGATGTCGAGACCGATCGTGTAGCCGAGCACGTGCTCAAGCGCCACCGACTCGGGGATGTCCTTCCCCCCGGTACCTATCACGACGACGAGTTCCGACTCGTGATGCACCTCGTGTCCCGCCGCGATCACGTCGCGCGGCAGCACGATGTCGTCGGCCGGACCGACGATGGACGACGGCGACTTCAGGAAGACGTCGAAGTTCATCATCCAGGACTCGACGCGTCCCAGCGTCCGTTCCTGCACGCCGTGCATCTCCGCGACGTGCTCCCGATAGTTGGACGCCGAAGCCAGCACCTTCGAGGGGTTGACCACCGGGGCGTGCAGCCGCACCGCGTCGAGTGGCACCACCACCCCGTGCCGGACGGCCGCCTCAAGCTCCGCCCGCACCTGGCCGAAATCCCGGCACAACCGGCGCCACCAGCCCGCCGTCAAGGGGTCCGGATCGTGCGCCCACGGCAGCGCGTCGGTGACGTCGACGATGCCCCCGTCCACGGCGACACCGAGACGCAGCTCATCAAAGATCGCCAGTTTCATCGTCTGTTCCTCCGGCTCCGGGTCGTACCATCGGGCATCGGCGTCATGGCTGTTGTTCGGGCGTGAACACGCGGTCGACGCGCTGGGGATCGGCGAGCACTTGCTCGCGGTAGAGGCCGAGCGCGCGGAGCACCGGCGCGTCACCCAACGTGAAGATGTCGGCACCCTCGTGTGCCAGGTGTTCGACCGCCGCCCAGGACGGCGCGACGAACATGTCGCCCGCGGACCAGTCGAGCCGGACCCCGTCAACCACCGTGCTACCGGACCCCCGGTAGACCACGTAGATCGTGTTGCCGGTATGCCGGATCGGCGCGGTCCGCCGTCCGGCCGCCAGCCGGTGCATACCGCAGCTCAGGGTCGGCAGCACGCTCGCCCCGGTACGCGGGTTCGCGAACTCGAGGCTGACCATCGCCTCGTCACGTAGCTCGCTGAGCCGGGTCAGCTCCGCGTCCGTATCGGTCCACCGATACACCAGCAGCGGCGAGTGCTCGGGGTCCAGTGCGGTCACCGCGCCCTCGGCGTACGGCTGCCCGTGTCCCCGCTCGCGCGCCTCGGACTGGTTGTGCTCGCCGCTGTCGGGCTGCCGGTCGTGCGGGTACGGCTCGAAGAAGATCGCGTCCAGCGCCTCCACCATGGGCAGGTCGAGGCCGTCGAACCAGAGCATCGGCGAGGTGCCGGCACTGGTGTGTTCGTGCCAGTTACGGGCCGGGGTCAGCACGAGGTCGCCGGGGTACATGTCGCACGGATCGCCGTTCACGGTCGTCCAGACGCCGCTGCCTTCGAGCACGAACCGGATCGCACCGGGCGAGTGGCGGTGGGCTGGCGCGGTCTCCCCCGGGCCGAGGCACTGGATCGCGCCCCAGAGCGTTCCGGCGGCATAGGGCAGGCCACCCAGCCCGGGATTGCCGAGGCTCAGCACCCGACGCTCGCCGCCGCGCTCGACGGGGACCAGCCGCAACGCTCGCTCGGCGAGCGGCCTGAGCGTCTCGGCCGACCAGAGCCACGGGACCGCCCGGGGCTGTGGCGTCGGCGTCAGCAGCTGCTTGGTGATCGTCCACAGCGGGTGCAGATGGACCGCGGCCAGGTCGGCGTAGAACGCTTCCAGCTCCTCGTCGACGGTCACGTCGGGGACGGATTTTTCGATTGTCACAGCGTTCTCTCCGTTCAGTGACGCTCGGTGCGGGCCGCGGTCGGCCCGGTGGGGTAGGAGGCCGGCTCGAGCGGGTGGCCGATCCCGAACTCGTGCACGCTCGCCAGGAGTGACGCCCGCCGGCACCACGCCCGAGACCGTTCGACGTCGCCGGCGATCGCCCGCAACTCGGCGTGGTGCGCCTGCCGCTTTCCCTCGTCGCGCTCGTTGAGCCGCTCGGTGTTCCGCTGGGTGTCGGCCTGGACGTACTCGACGGCGACCCGGTGCCGCAGGTGGGCGAACTGGTCCAGCTCGGCGTCGGCGTCGGCGCCGTCGCGCAGGATGCGGGTCAACCGGCGGGTGAGATCCATGGCGTCGTGGATGCCGCTGTTGAGTCCGACGCCGCCCAGCGGGCTGTTGATGTGTGCCGCGTCGCCGATCAGGGCGCAGTTGCCGAGCCGGAACGTGGAGGCGACCCGCTGGTGCACGTTGTAGAGCTGGTAGTCGCCCACCGGGTACCCCGGCGGGTAGGCGGCAATGCCCTGCAGGTGCGTCTGGATCTCCGCGAGGTCGGTGGCCTCCTCCCGTGACTGTCCGGCGGGCACCGGATAGACCGCGCGCCACGACTCGGGCGTATGCAGCAGGAACAGCCACTCCTCGGGATCGGCGATGTAGTTGACGTCCGCGATATCGGGCAACAGCTCACGGATGTCGATCGACGTGCTCACGATCAGGAAGCGCTCGGGATAGGTGAAGCCCTCGAAGTCGATGCCGAGCAGTCCCCGTACCGTGCTGCTCGCGCCGTCGGCGCCGATGACGTACGAGCAGGCCAGCCGCTCCACGCCGGTGGGCGTCTCGACGGTCAGCGTGGTGACGTCGCCTGCGGTGTCGAGGTCGGTGACGCGGCATCCGAACCGCACCTCGGCCAGTGGCTGGTCCCGCAGCCGGTCCGCCAGCATCCGCACCAGATGCTGCTGGTTGAGCTGCAACCGGTGCGGATAGGGCGTCTCTTCACGCAGCAGCCCGAAGTCGAACTCCGCGACCAGCCCGTCCCGGCGGTCGCGGAACTGGTACCGCGGCACCATGAGGCCCTCGGCGTGCATCTGCTCGACGACGCCGAGTTCGCTCAGCAATTCGAGGGTTGGCGGATGGAACGTCGAGGCACGCCAGTCGGTCTTCGCCACCGGCTCAGCCTCGAGAACCACGACCGGGATGCCGGCGCCCGACAGCGCCGCGGCCGCGGTCATGCCAACAGGCCCGCCGCCGACGACGGCCACGGGGGGTCGATTTTCTCCAGGCGAGGAAGTCATTGCGCCACCCTAGGCACAAGCTTCCACATGAAGGAAGATCTTGGTCTACTCTTCCTGCATGCAGAATTCGAGTGCCCCCTCGGACGGAGGCCTGTCATCCGTGGACAACGCGCTGCGGCTGCTGCAGCTCATCGGCGAACGCCGTGTGCTGCGGGTCGCCGAGGCGGCCGAGGAGTTGGGCGTCGCGCGGTCCACCGCCCACCGCCTGCTCACCGCCCTGCGGGCGCGAGGCTTCGTCATGCAGGACAAGCCGAACGGCGCGTACCGCCCCGGCTCCTCGCTGAACGAGATCGGGCTCGCCGCCATCGGGCGGATCGACATCCGTCGGGTCGCCCGACCGGTCCTTGAGGAGCTGCGCGAGCAAACTCAGGAGACGGTCTCGCTGCTGCTGCTCGAAGGCCAGAACGTACGGTTCATGGACTGCGTCGAGAGTCCCCGGTCGGTCCGGGTCGGCAGCCGGACCGGGCTCATGCTGCCGGCCCACTGCACGGCCGGCGGCAAGGCGATCCTCGCCGCGCTGCCCAGCACCGAGCTCGACCGCCGCTACCCGAACCGCGAGTTGGAGAGCCGGACGGCGTCCTCCATCCAGACCTGGGATCAGCTGGAAACGGAGCTGGCCGCGATCCGCGATCTCGGGTACGCGGTGAACGTCGAGGAGGGAGAGAAGGGGATCAGCGCGGTCGGCACCGCGATCCGGGATCTCATCGGGGCTCCGCTCGCCGCGATCGCGGTCGCCGTGCCGACGAGCCGGATGCCGACCGCCGACGAGGGCAGACAGTTCGCTCTGGCGCTCGCCCAGGCGCAGACAGCGGTCACCGAGCTTCTCCGTGCCGACCTGTGAGGGGCCTCAAGGCCGCAGTGACACGCCCCGCGGGCACGACCACCCCCACCACGCCGGGCGGTCCCGACCTGCTCTCCGACCGCCACATCGCCGCGCTGCCACCGGCTCTGATCGCCATCGGGCTGGTCACCGCAGTCATCAGCAGTCTCGGCGCGCAGCTGATCCCGACCGTCGCGCGGCACTACCAGGTCTCGGTCAGCTCGGCCCAGTGGTCGCTGACCGTGGCGCTGATGGCCGGGGCGGTCGCGACCCCGACCATGGGCCGCCTCGGCGACGGGCCCCGACGGCGCCAGGTGATCCTCGGCTGCCTCGGCCTCACCCTGGCCGGCAGCCTGCTCGCCGCGGTCTCGGCGAACTTCGCCCAACTCCTCGCGGGCCGCGCGCTGCAGGGCGTCGGCCTGGGCATGGTGCCGCTGGTGATCACCGTCGCGCGGGAGAACCTTCCGATGGATCGAGCACGCTCCACCATCGCCGCGCTGTCGGTCACCACCGTCTCCGGAGTCGGGCTCGGATATCCGATCACCGGCCTTATCACCGACCGGATGGGCCTGCGGGCGGCCTTCTGGTTCGGTGTCGGCATCAGCGCGGCCGTGCTCGTACTCGCCTGGCTCGTCATCCCGGCGCGCTCGGCGGCGCGGCACCGGCCGTTCGACCTGTTCGGGGTCGTGGCGCTGAGCGCCTCCCTGGTGGCGCTCCTGGTGGGGTTGAGCCAGGGCGAGCACTGGGGCTGGTCGTCCGGTCCGGTCATCGGCCTGCTGGTGTCATCCGCCGCCCTCCTCGCGCTCTGGGTGGCGCATGAGATCCGCTGTGCACACCCGCTCGTCGAACTGCGCCTGCTGCGAGACCGGTCGGTGCTGACCGCGGACGTCGCCACGCTCCTCGCCGGGGTGGGCATCTATCTGCTCATGGCGCTGGTCATCCGGTTCGTGCAGACACCACCCACCGCCGGATACGGCTTCGGCGTGCCGGTCGTGGTGGCCGGGCTGGTCCTGGTGCCCTTCTCCGTCGGGAGCGTCGTCGCCAACCGGGTCGCACCAGCCCTGCGTCGACGGGTGGGCGCTGAACCGACGATCACCCTCGGCGCGTTCGTCTTCGTCGCGGCGACCGGGCTACTCGCGCTCTGGCGCGAACAGCTGTGGCAGCCGTTCCTCGCCATGGGCCTAGCCGGCCTCGGTGTCGGGCTTACCTTCTCCGCGAGCCTAGGAGTCCTGCTCAACGCGGTTCCGGCCGAGGAGACCGGCAGCGCGACGAGCTTCAACCAGGTGCTGCGCAGCATCGGCTACTCGATCGGCAGCACGCTGAGCGCGCTGGTGCTCGACGTCTACACCGAGCCGGGCCGGGACCTGCCGAGCAACGCCGGATACGGAGCCGCCTTCGGCGTCGGGATCGGCGTGTGGCTTGGGGCGGCGGTGCTCAGCCTGCTCCTGCCTGCGCGCCGGCCGTTCGGGCGCAGATCGAACATCATGCGCTCCTGCGCCGGCGCCCGTACCAGGGCGTGCGCGTCGCGGCCCCACGCCTGTTCCAGCGAGGGCAGATAGGTCGCGTCCACGAAGGCCGCCGCATCGGGGGTGAGCCGGGCGGGGAATCCCGAAGCGACGAGTCCCGACGCACGGGC
Organism: Micromonospora sp. NPDC005163; assembly: GCF_053599835.1. NCBI lineage: Bacteria > Bacillati > Actinomycetota > Actinomycetes > Micromonosporales > Micromonosporaceae > Micromonospora > Micromonospora sp. NPDC005163. The sequence goes on along the minus strand of NZ_JBSFYP010000029.1, from coordinate 4,265 downwards.
GCCGGAGCGGTTGCCGATCAACCCGTCGGTCTTCTGGTTGCCGAGGATCTGGTGTTCCGGTTGCGCCGACAGGTCCACCTTGCCGCCGTTGTTGGTGGCCTTGGCAACTCGGGCGGAGATCCGTTGCAGACCGAAGAAGCCGCGGTGACTGTGTACGACGTGCCGCACGTACCCGGCCATCTGCTCGCAGACCAGGAAGGCATTCCCGGCGCCTTCGGGCTCGACGTGGCCCGCCGCCACGGCGCGCTCGGCCAGGCAAGCCCGCGGCGCTCAACACCGGCATCCGGCACGCCCGCGCCGACCTACTGGTCCTGGTCGACGGGGACACAGTCTTCCAGCCGGACACCGTCTATCGGCTCGTGCAGGGATTCGCCGATCCGACGGTCGGGGCGATCTCCGGCAACACGAAAGCCGCCAACCGGCGGCGCATGCTCGGCCGGTGGCAGCACCTCTAGTACGTCATCGGCTTCAACCTCGACCGCCGGACGTACGACGTCCTGGGCTGCATGCCCACTGTCCCCGGACCGATCGGCGCGTTCCGCCGCGAGGTCCTCGCCCAGGTCGGCGGGCTGCCCGCGGACACCCTCGCCGAGGACACCGACCTCACGATGGCGGTGCTCCGCGCCGGTTGGACGATGGTGTACGAGGAACGTGCGATCGCCTGGACCGAGGCGCCCTCGTCGCTGCGGCAAGCTGTGGCGGCAGCACTACCGCTGGTGCTACGGCACGATGCAGGCAAGGTGGAAGCGCCGCCACGCGCTCGTGGAGGCCGGCCCCGCCGGCAAGCTGGGCCGGCGCGGCCTGCCGTACCAGGCGATCTTCCAGATCGTGTTGCCGCTCGCCGCGCCGACGGTCGACGTCATCGCCGTCAACGTGTGGGGCTCGAATACTCGGTTCGGCTGTCTGAAGTGAGGTTCTGTGCGAGCTCGAGCCCTGCGCAGCCGTCATGCTCGTGGCCATGAGCGCGTCGTTGCTGTACCTGCTGCTTCGCCAGGTCCTGCAGATGTTGTCCCAGATCGCCCGCGACGGTGGGGCCAAGGATGTGGAGATCCTGGTGCTCCGCCATCAGGTGGCCGTGCTGCGTCGCCAGGTGCACCGGCCCGATCTCGAGCCGGCCGACCGGGCGGTGCTGGCGGTGCTGTCGCGGCTGCTGCCCCGCCCCCGCTGGTCGGCGGTCATCGTCACCCCGGCCACGCTGTTGCGGTGGCACCGTGAACTGGTCGCCCGACGATGGACGTACCCGCATGCCCGGCCGGGCCGGCCACCGGTCAACGCACAGGTCCGCGACCTGGTGCTGCGACTCGCGGCGGAGAACCCGTCGTGGGGGCACCGCCGCATCCAGGGTGAGCTGGTCGGCTTGGGCCACGGGGTTGCGGCCAGCACGGCGTGGAAGATCCTCAACCAGGCCGGGGTCGACCCGGCACCACGGCGGTCCGGACCGACCTGGCGGCAGCTCCTGACCGCCCAGCCCCGCACAATCCTGGCCTGTGATTTCTTCACCGTCGACACGGTGTTGCTCAAGCGGATCTACGTGCTGTTCTTCGTCGAGATCGCCACCCGCCAAGTCCACGTGGTTGGGGTGACCGCGCATCCAACGGGCGCCTGCGTGGCCCAGCAGGCACGGAATCTGCTGATGGACCTCGACCAACACGCGGCGGGGCTGCGGTTCCTGCTCCGCGATCGCGACACGAAGTTCACGAACACCGTCGACGCCGTGTTCACCGCCGAAGCCATCGACGTGATCAAGACCCCGCCGCAGGCACCCCGGGCAAACGCGTTCGCCGAACGATGGGTGGGCACCGTACGACGGGAACGCTGCCCCTGCCGAAAACTCCATCCGCCCTGGTCGGAGCCGGTGCTTGGGGTGGACGGGATGTCGATCCCGATTGCGCGCTGGGGCTCTCGCGCACCGATGATCGGCACGGCATGATGGTCCGCCGTGCTGCTGCGACTGGCTTACCTGGGCGTGACAAACGCGTTCGCCATGCTGCGCCTGCTGCCGATGAGCGACTGGGACAAGGACGTGGAGATCCTGGCGTTGCGTCATCAGATCACCCTGCTGGAGCGGCAACTGGGCAAGCAGAGACCGCGGTTGCACCCGAGCGATCGGGCGTTCCTGGCGGCGCTGCTGCACCGGCTCCCGGCAGACGTGCTGCGTCGGATGCCGCTGCTGGTGCGCCCCGACACTGTCCTGCGCTGGCACCGCGACCTGCTCGCACACCGCCACGCGGCTCGGTCCCGGCCCAAGCGCCCGGGCCGGCCGCGGACCGTGCACTCGATTCGCGCCCTGGTGCTGCGCCTGGCGCGGGAGAATCCCAGCTGGGGATATCGCCGACTTCACGGCGAACTGCTCGTGCTTGGAATCAAGGTGGCCGCGTCCACCGTGTGGGAGATCCTGCAAGAGGCCGGGATAGACCCGGCGCCCGAGCGCGCCTGCAGCACGTGGGTCGACTTCCTGCGCTCGCAGGCCGACGCCCTGCTGGCGTGCGACTTCTTCGAGACGGTCACCCTGACCGGAGCGCGGCTGTACGTGCTCGCGGTGATCGAGCACGCCAACCGACGGGTCCGGGTCCTGGGCGTGACCACGCACCCGACCGCCACGTGGGTGGCACAAGCGGCAAAGAACCTGGTCATGGACCTCGAGGACGCCGGCTGCCGGACGCGGTTCCTGATCCGGGACCGTGACGGGAAGGGCGCTGTTGCGTTGCCGGATCCCAGGGGCCGAGGCAGGCTGGACGGGTGACGCTGTCCAGCCTTCGTCGCCCTTGGTCGCCACCGAAGTCGGCGTTCACCGGGTTCCGCTTCCCGTCCGAGGTGATCGTCGTCGCGGTCCGGTGGTACCTGCGGTACTGCCTCTCGTACAGAGACGTGGAGGAGCTGCTCGTCGAACGCGGTGTTGACGTCGACCACGTCACCGTGTTCCGGTGGGTGCAACGGTTCACGCCGCTGCTGGCCGACGTGGCCCGGTTCGCCCGCCACTCGCCTGGTGACCGGTGGTTCGTCGACGAGACCTACGTCAAGGTCAACGGCGTGTGGCGGTACGTCTACCGCGCGATCGACCAGCACGGGCAGGTCATCGACGCGCTCGTCTCGGCCCGCCGCGATGCCGCCGCGGCCCGGCGGTTCTTCCAGCGTGCGCTGCGGATGCTGAATGTGACGCCCAGCGAGGTCGTCACCGACGCCGCCCCGGTCTACCCCGCGGTGCTCGACGACCTGATCCCCTCGGCCTGGCACCACGTCGAGCGGTACGCGAACAATCCGATCGAGGCGGATCACAGCCAGCTCAAACACCGGCTACGACCCATGCGTGGACTCCGGACCGACCAGACCGCACAAGTGATCATCGCCGGACACGCCTTCATGCAGAACTTGCGACGCGGTCACTACGAACTTTCCGTCGATGTCCCGCCAGCGAAGAGGGTCGCTGCCGCGTTCACCGAGCTGGCCCACGGGATCTGACCGCGGACCCGAAACGGGCTCGCCATCTCCCTTGACCCGCAACGCAACAGCGCCACCTGGCGATCGAACTGGCCCCCCACAAGATCCGGGTCAACGCGGTCGCGCCCGCGGTCGTGGCCACGCCGCTGTATGAGGGCTTCATTCCGAAGGACCAGATCGATCAGGTCCTGCACGGCTTCGACGCGTTCCACCCGATCGGCCGGATCGGCACGGCGCGCGACATCGCCTCCACCATCACCTTCCTCCTCTCGCCCGAGACGGACTGGGTGACCGGCGCGATCTGGAACGTGGACGGCGGCGTTATGGCGGGCCGCAACTGACAAGTCGCCGCTGAACGGACGGGTACTCCGGGGGCCACGACGGGCGTCGTGGAGTCCTCGGACTACCCGGGCCGGCTTGCGGTGGCTAGGGGTCATTCGGCCGGATCCTCGAATCGGGCGGGCCGGACACGCTGCTGTCGAGCGGGCCGGGTTTGAGTCAGGGACCTGAACCGCCCCTTTCGTGGATTGACGCGGGACTGTCCGCGATCCCCTGGTACCGGATCCCCCGCGGGTCACGCGGGTCGGGAAACCGCGCCAGGGCCTCCAACAGGCCATATGCCTCCCGGACGGCGGGCGTCGCGCCGGATGGGGCAGGGGCATGCTGACGGATCACGTCGATCAGCGATGATGACATGCGCGGGTGCGGTCCTTCTCGGTGTCATGTTGTCTCAGAGGGCGTTCGATTTGTTCTTGATTTACTAATATGTGCCTCGCCAGGTGGGTGTTGATTCGTCCGTTATGCGGCGGCTGACGATGTCGATCATC
>NZ_JBSFYP010000028.1:0-99883 GCF_053599835.1 Micromonospora sp. NPDC005163 | reverse complement strand
CCGAACTACGACGTACCCGTGCAGGGAATCACCTCACCCGGCACCGACGGCCCGACCTTCCTCGACCTGGTCTGGGATCAGGCGCCCTTCGAGAACCACGGCCAGTTCGTGTCGACCGTCAACCACGTCGCGCAGGCGTTCGTCGAGGCGGGACTGCTCAGCCAGGAGGAGAGGTCGACCGTCGTGACGACCGCCGCCCGATCGAACAAGGAGCTCGCTCCGTAGGCGTCGCCTGCTGCCGTCCTCCGCGTGCTGGACGGCCGTGGCCCGGTCGAGTCGACCGGGCCACGGCCGTTCGGTGGCTTTCCCTGCCGCCGTCGAGCGAGGGCATTCGGTCGAGGTTTCGAGAGGTTTTCGGGACGGGTGTCCCTGCCTGTGACAGGGCGGCGAGCTCCCCGTGTAGTGTTCCGCCCAGGTAGGGGTTCCGCGCGTGCTGCGGGGGCCGCACCCGCGCCGCAACATCTCCGAAAAGGTTTTAGGATGTGCTTCCGCTGGCTGATCGACAAGACACCCGGCGACGGCCTCACCGACGCGCAGCGCACCTGTGTCGGTCGCTGAGAGGGAGCATCGCATGACCACCGAGCCCGAGATCCCCGCCTACCGCCCGCCCACGCTCACCGATGTGGCCAAGCTCGCCGGGGTGTCGGTCGCCACCGCGTCCAAGGCCATCAACGGTCGCGGCGAGGTGCGGTCGTCCACGAGAGTCCGGGTGCTCGAGGCGGCGGAGCTGCTGTCCTTCGCGCCGAACGCCCTGGCCCGCGGGTTGCTCAGTGGCCGGACCGGCACCGTCGGCCTGCTGACGAGCGACCTGGAGGGGCGCTTCTCGATCCCCATCCTGATGGGCGCCGAGGACGCGTCGGGGGCCGGCCAGGTCTCGGTCTTCCTGTGCGACGCGCGCGGCGACGCGATCCGGGAGAAGCATCACGTGCAGGCGCTGCTGTCCCGGCGGGTGGACGGCCTGATCGTCGTGGGCTCCCGCACCGACCCCCGCCCGCCGCTGGCCGGCACCATCCCCGTGCCGGTCGTCTACGTCTACGCACCCTCCGCCGATCCGGCGGACATCTCGATCACGGTCGACAACGTGGGTGGTGGGCGGCTCGCCATCGAGCATCTGCTGGCGTGCGGCCGGCGCTCCATCGCCCACATCACCGGGGAGGCCGGGTTCCAGGCGGCGAGGGACCGTGCCGAGGGCGCGGCCGCCGCCCTCGCCGACGCCGGCCTGGGAATGGTCGGCGACCGGCCCTACTTCGGGTCGTGGGACGAGTCCTGGGGCAGAGCCGCCGCACACATGGTCGTCGAGCAACACCCCGAGGTCGACGCGATCTTCTGCGGCAGCGACCAGATCGCACGTGGTGTCCTGGAGACGCTGCGTGACTTCGGACGTGACGTGCCGCGCAGCATCTCGGTCATCGGGTTCGACAACTGGGAGGCTGTCGCCGCCGACTCCCGTCCGCGGCTGACCAGCATCGACATGAACCTGAAGCACCTCGGCGAGGTGGCCGGCCAGCGGCTCTTCGCGGCGATCGACGGTGCCGCGCCCAGTTCGGAGGAGTTCCCCGGCCGCGTGGTGATGCGCGAGTCGACCCTGCCCGTCGGCTGAGTCCGGCGGCCGTGCTGTACGCCCGCGCGGCCGTGGGGTTCAGTGGTGCAGCACCGGGCCGGTCGACTCGCGGACCACGAGGCGGCCGGGCTGCCGGATGACCCCGGAGCCGGCGTTGCCGTCCATCGCGGCGAAGAGATGGTTGACCGCGGCGGCCCCGAGCTGTTCGAGGTTGAGGTCCACGGTGGTCAGGGGCGGTCGGCAGTCGGCCGCGAAGAACTCCCAGTTGTCGTATCCGACGATCGCCACGTCGTCGGGGATCCGCCGACCGAGGTCGCGCAGGGTGTCGGCGGCGCCGGCGGCGACCTGGTCGTTGCCGCAGAAGATCGCGTCCACGTCCGGCCGGGCGGCCAGCAGCAACCGGGCGGCGTGCCGGCCCCATCGTTGCGACCACTCGCCGTAGAGCGGGTCGCCGGCCGGGGTGAGCCCGGCCTCGGCGAGCACCGTTCGTAGTCCGGTGGCGCGATCACGGGCCGCTCGGTAGGTGTCCGGCCCGGTGATGTGTCCGATCCTGCGGCGGCCGTGCGACACCAGGTGTTCGGCGGCGAGCCGGGCGCCACCCTCGTCGTCGGCGACGATCGACAGGTCGTTCGGATCGGTCGACTCGGCGTAGGCGTAGACCACCGGGACCGGGATGTCCTGTGTCAACGACGAGCGCAGGTCGTTGCTGTCGCCGACCACGATGAACCCGTCGACCTGGCGGGCGAGCAGGGTGCGGATGTAGTGCTGCCGTCGGATCGCGTCGCCACGGGCGTCGCAGAGCAGCACGGACATCTGTCCGTTGCCGAGGGCGTTCTCGGCGCCGAGCAGGATGGGTATGGCGAACCGGCCACCGAGTTCGTCGGTGAGCAGCCCGACGGTGCGGGTGCGCCCGGAGATCAGACCGCGGGCCAGCACGTTCGGCTGGAACGACAGCTCGGCGGCGGCCCGCAGGACCCGTTCCCGGGTTTCCGGCGCGACCTCGGCGCGGCTGTTGAGTGCCTTGGACGCGGTGGCCACGGAGGTGCCGGCGCGGTTCGCCACGTCGCTCAACGTCACTGACTGGGATCGTCGTCGGCCCACCGAAAGCCTTTCGCAAACATTTCAGGGGTGAATGGCGGGTGCCTGCTGCCCGTGCTCCCCGCAAGCGTAGTGCGCACGCTGGCTCCGGGGAAGGTGGCGAAGCTGTCGAGGGCGGTAGATCGTCACGCCCGCGACGACGAGCCGAAACGGTTTTCGGAGCGGATGCGACCACAGGTTGTTTCGCTCTGGTGAACCCATTGACACGGCCGTGATCCACCCGGAACCATCAGCGACAGTCCACTGCTCCTGCGTCGTCGTCGTGAGTTCTCATGACAACGATGTCAGGCGGCTCCGAGGAATCCACCACGATGGACCGCAGCCACGGTCCACTCTGCCCAGACGTTCGACGTACTCGACCCGGTTCGAGGCGAAAGGCCCTGCCCCTATGTCGCAACCCCCCATCGCGCGCCTCCTGTCCCCCCGACTGATCGCCGCGACAACCGCGGTCCTGCTGCCGGTGGGCCTGCTCGTCGGCGCGCCCCTGGCCAGCGCCGCGCCGACCACCGCGCCGCCCGGCACCTTCAGCTCCTCGTTCGAGTCGGCCGACCCGCAACCCTCCGCGAGCACCGTCGAGGTCGACCAGAGTGGAAAACCGGTCCAGGCGAACCTGAGCGGATCGAGCCGCAGGGTACTGCCCGGCAGCCTGCTCGGTCAGGTCCAGGCGGTGACCGCGAGCGCCGAGAACCCGCCGAACGAGACCGCCGCGAAGCTCACCGACGGCGATCCGTCGACCAAGTGGCTGGCGCGCAACCGGACCGGCTGGGTGACCTACCAGCTGACCAAGCCGACGGCCGTGGTGCGGTACGCGCTGACCTCCGGGGACGACGCTCCGACCCGTGACCCCAGGGACTTCACCGTGCAGGGGTCCACCGACGGCAGCACCTGGGTCGACCTGAACAGGCAGACCGAGCAGAGCTTCCCTCGGCGGTTCGCCACGAAGACCTACAGCCTCACCAACACGACCGCCTACGGCTACTACCGGCTGAACATCACCGCGAACTCCGGTGACCCCCTCGTGCAGCTCGCCGGCTGGGACATCAGCGACGGCTCCAACGTCCGACCGCCGGCCGCTCCCATGGTCAGCGTCGTCGGCACCGGTCCGTCCGGCGGCTACACCACGAAGCCGGGGGCCGGCTTCACCGGACTGACTTCGCTCCGGTACGCGGGCGGCGCCGAGGACGATGGCCGTTCGTACGCGACCAACCGGCTGTTCGACGTCAACATCCCGGTCGGGCCGAAGACCCGGCTCTCCTACAAGATCTTCCCGGAGTACACCGGCGAGGACCCGCAGTATCCGTCCACCTTCGCGGCAGTCGACCTGCACTTCACCGACGGCAGCTACCTGAGCGGCCTCTCGCCCGTCGACCAGCACGGCTACGCGCTCACCCCGGACGGGCAGGGTGCGTCGAAGGTGCTCTACGCCGACCAGTGGAACGCGGTGCAGGCCGACATCGGCGCGGTCGCACGCGGCAGGACGATCGACCGCATCCTGCTCGCCTACGACAACCCGCAGGCGACGGCGGACACCCGGTTCCAGGGCTGGCTCGACGACGTCGCGGTGACCGCCTCGCCGGCGTCCATCGACGGTTCGCGGCTCACCAACTACGTCGACACCCGGCGCGGGACCAACTCGACCGGTGGGTTCTCGCGCGGCAACAACCTGCCGATCACCTCGGTGCCGAACGGCTTCAACTTCTTCACCCCGGTGACCGACGCGACGTCCGACTCGTGGGAGTACCAGTACCACCGGGTCAACAACGCCGCCAACCTGCCCACCCTGCAGGGCCTCGCGATCTCGCACGAGCCGAGCCCGTGGATGGGTGACCGCAACCAGATGTCGGTCATGCCGGTGGCGGGCGACGGCCCCCTCACCGGGCCGCCCAGCAGCCGGGCGCTCGCCTTCAACCACGACGACGAGACGGCCCAGCCGGACCTCTACCGGGTCGCGCTGCAGAACGGCCTCACCGCCGAGATGTCGCCCACCGACCATGCCGGGATCATGCGGTTCACCTTCCCGTCCGGGCCGGCGACCGGAAGCCTGGTCTTCTACAACGGCACGTTCACCATCGGCGCCGACGGCACGTTCACCGGCTGGGTCGATAACGGAAGTGGCCTGTCGGCCGGTCGTAGCCGGATGTTCGTGTCCGGCACGTTCGACCGGGCGCCCACGGCGTCCTCCGCGACGGCCGCCACCTTCGACATCTCCGCGAACCGCCAGGTGACGATGCGCATCGCGACCTCGTTCCTATCGGTCGACCAGGCGCACCGGAACCTCGACCTGGAGGTCACCGGGAAGAGCTTCGACCAGGTCCGCGCCGCCGCCACCGCCGCGTGGAAAGACCGGCTCGGCCGGGTCGAGGTGCGGGGGGCGGCCGAGACGCAGCTGGTGACGATGTACTCGAACCTGTACCGGCTGAACCTGTACCCGAACTCGCAGTCGGAGAACACCGGCAGCGCCGCCGCGCCGCGCTGGCAGTACGCGAGCCCGGTGTCGGCGCCGACCGGCACGTCGTCCGCCACCCACACCGGCGCGAAGATCGTGGACGGCCAGATCTACGTCAACAACGGCTTCTGGGACACCTACCGCACCGTGTGGCCCGCCTACGCGCTGCTGTACCCGGACGTCGCGGCCAGGATCTCCGACGGGTTCGTCCAGCACTACCGCGACGGCGGCTGGATCGCCCGCTGGTCGTCTCCGGGTTACGCCGACCTGATGACCGGCACCAGCGCGAACGTGGCACTGGCCCAGGCGTACCTCACCGGCGTCAAGCTGCCCGACCCGCTCGCGGCGTACGACGCGGCGGTCAAGGACGCGACCGTCGCCTCCGGGCGCAGCGCGGTGGGCCGCAAGGGCATCGAGACCTCGCTGTTCCTCGGCTACACGCCGACGTCCACCGGAGAGTCGGTGTCGTGGGCGCTGGAAGGCTTCATCAACGACTACGGCATCGGCAACATGGGCGCGGCCCTGGCCAAGGACCCGGCCACGCCGAAGTCGGAGCGCCAGCGGCTCAAGGACGAGTCACGGTACTTCCTAGAGCGCGCCCGCAACTACGTCCACCTCTTCGACCCGAAGACGAAGCTCTTCCAGGGCCGGGACGCGTCCGGCAACTTCCTCGCCGGTGACCCGCTGGACTGGGGCGGCGTCTACACCGAGACCAACGGGTGGAACTTCGCGTTCACCGCCCAGCAGGACGGCCAGGGACTGGCCAACCTGCACGGCGGGCAGAAGGCGCTGCGCGACAAGCTCGACCAGTTCTTCGCCACCCCGGAGAACGCCGACCGACCCGGCGGGTACGGCGGCACGATCCACGAGATGCTCGAGGCGCGCGCGGTGCGGATGGGACAGCTCGGCATGAGCAACCAGCCGTCGCACCACATCCCGTACATGTACAACTTCGCCGGCGCGCCGGCGAAGACGCAGGCGGCGGTACGGGAGATCCTGCAGCGCCTCTACGTCGGCAGCGAGATCGGCCAGGGCTACCTGGGCGACGAGGACAACGGCGAGATGTCGTCCTGGTACATCCTCAGCTCGCTGGGCATCTACCCGCTGCAGGCCGGATCGTCCCACTGGGCCATCGGCTCGCCGCAGTTCACAAAGATGACCGTCCACCGCACGAGCGGCGACATCGTCGTCAACGCGCCGGACAACAGCACCAAGAACGTCTACGTGCAGGGCGTCACGGTCAACGGGAAGAAGCAGCGCGAGCTGTCCGTCGACGTGAGCGCGTTCGCCAAGGGCGGCACGATCGACTTCCAGATGGGCCCCAAGCCGTCGTCCTGGGGCAGCGGCAAGAACGACGCGCCGCCGTCGCTGACCAGGGGCGACAAGGCGCCCAAGCCGCTGCAGGACGTCACCGGCCCCGGTCTCGGCACCGCCAACGCGACGGGCGGCCAGGACGCGTCGAAGCTGTTCGACGACTCGTCGACCACGCAGCTGACGTTCACCACCGCGACGCCGCAGGTCAGCTGGGCCTCCCGTGGCGCCAGGCAGAAGCCGAGCCACTACACCCTCACCTCCGGTGCCAGTGCGGGCGATCCGGCGGACTGGCGGTTGCAGGGCTCCAATGACGGCATCACCTGGAGCACCGTCGACTCCCGCAAGGGCGAGGCGTTCCGGTGGCGCAACCAGACCCGTCCGTTCACCATCGACAGGCCGGGACGGTACGCCCAGTTCCGTCTCGTCGTCAGCAGGACCGCCGGCGCCGCGCAGGCCAACCTCGCCGAGATCGAGTTGCTCGCCGGAGGCGACTTCGAGATTGGTGGCGGCGACATCACGGTGACCGCCGCGGGCAGCGTGCACGCGACGTCCGGCGCACCCGTCTCGGTGCCACTGGCCTCCGTCACCGGGGGTACCGCCAGCGGCTACCGGGCCACGATCGACTGGGGTGACGGCTCACCGACCACCGAGGGCACCCTGACGTTGAGCTCGCGGGCCGTCTACAGCGTCAGCGGCTCGCACACGTACGCCACGCCGGGTCACCACCAGGCGAGCGTCACGGTGACCGACGGCACCGGCCAGGGCTCGGTCACGGTCGGCGTCGACGTGGCCTACGCGCCGAGCTCCGGCCTCACCGCGGCGTTCGACACCGTCTGCATCGGTGACGAGGGCGCCCTCGCGGCGAACTGCGACGCCAAGTCGTGGGCGTACTCGCGGGCCGCCCTGACGGCGGCCGGCGTGACCCAGGGCCAGCGGCACCAGGTGCCCGGAACGGACCTGCAGTTCACCTTGCCGGTGGTCCCGGCGGGGCAGCCGGACAACACCACCGGCAACGGCAGGACGGTCGTTCTCGACCTGCCGACCGACGCCCGGAGCATCTCGTTCATCGGCGCCGGCACGCAGGGCAATCAGAACAGCACCGGCACGGCGACGTTCAGCGACGGCAGCACGGCCAGCATCCCGATCCAGATGAGTGACTGGACGCTGGGCGGCAACGCCAACGGCACTCCGTCGTACGGCAACATCGTCGTCGCCAAGGCCGCGTACCGGTTGAGCGGCACGAGCCGGGACGGCGCGCAGCCGTTCCTGTTCGCCACCGCGCCGTACCAGATCCCGGCGGGCAAGACGCTCGTCTCGGTGACCCTGCCGACGCAGACCGGCGACCCCGGCTCGGCGGGCCGGATCCACGTGTTCGCCGTCGCGAACGACGGCACTCCGGCCGCCGCGCTGGTGACCACCGCCCCGAGCGACCAGACGGCCGACGCCGGGCAGGTCCTCGCGGCCACGCTCGGCTCGGTGAGCGGCGGCGTTCCCGGCACGACGGGCTTCCACGCCCGGGTGCAGTGGGGCGACGGCACGGTTCCGGACGACGTCACGGTCGGCCCGGACGGCGCGCTGAGCGGACGGCACACCTATGCGCAGGAGGGCACCTACACGGTGCACGTCACCGCGTGGGACACGTCGTCGAGCAGCACCGCGACCTTCACGGTGACCGTGGCGCGGGGCGGACTCCAGCCGGCGATCGCGGTGTCGACGTCGGCCACCGTGACAACCGGTGACGCGGTCACCGTCAACGGCAGCGGGTTCGCGGCCGGTGAGCAGGTGACCGTGACTCTCGGCACCAGTCCGGCGCGGACCGTCAAGGTCGCGGCGTCCGCGGCGGGAGCGGTACGCGCCTCCGTCGCGACGTCCGGTGACGCCGAGCCCGGCCGGTACTCCGTCACCGCCACCGGCGCGTCCTCCCGGACGCCGGCGACGGCCACCGTCCAGGTGACCGGTCAGCAGGAGAAGCCGACCTACGATCCGCAGGCGGCGCTGACGACCACCGCGGGACCGCACGGTACGTCGATCACGGTCGACGGCGCCGGGTTCGCTCCGAACGAGGCGGTCACGGTCAGCTTCGGTGACGGCCTCGCGGTCAGCACCGTGCGCGCGAATGGTGACGGTGTCATCGCCGGTGCGACGGTCAGCGTCCCCGGGGCGGCGAAGGCCGGCTCGACCGTGATCACGCTGGCGGGGGCCGAGTCGGTGACGCGGGTCGCGCTGCCCTTCACCGTCACGAACTGAGTCGGCGGTAGCGGTAGCGCGCGGGGCGGGGCGGATCACGGCCCGCCCCGCGCGCTGCTAGCGTCGACCATGACCCCGCCCGGCGGGGGCGTCCGGGCCGGTGACCGTCGTCACTGACTCGACCGCCGACACGCCGATACCCGAGATGTGGGGTGTGACAACGGCGTCGTCCCTATATATGGTGTCGACGCAGCTGGTTCGGCCGCTCGTCTGCAGTGGTCGAGGCAAGAGGGAACCCGGTGGAATTCCGGGACTGCCCCGCAGCGGTGAGTGGGAACGACCGCCGTCATCAGCACTGGGCCGCCAAGCGGCCTGGGAAGCGACGGCCAGTAGGAGACCGGCGAGCCCGGTCGTGCCCACGAGTCCGAAGACCTGCCAGCGCGCCGTGCACCCGCACCCGGGTGGGCGGCGGCCCGACGCCGCGTGGGACGGCCGACGCCCCCTGACCCACGCCCGGCGTGGCGTCCGCCGGTGTCTGTCTCCTCGCGTCCGAGGGCCATCAGGTCTCGAACTCGCGAGGAGTGAGTGGTGACAGTCACCCAGGTGGTCCCGACCGGCGGCGACACCGACCTGCCGGGCCGGCGGCGGACGCAGATGCACGTCCGCAAGCGCGACGGCGCCAGCGAACCGGTGGACGTCAACAAGATCGTCCGCGCGGTCGAGCGGTGGACCGACGACCTGACCGACGTCGACCCGCTGCGGGTGGCGACCCGGACGATCAGCGGCCTCTACGACGGCGCGACCACCGCGGAGCTGGACCGGCTGTCCATCCAGACCGCGGCCGAGATGATCGGCGAGGAGCCGCAGTACTCGCGGCTGGCCGCCCGGCTTCTGGCCGGCTACGTCGACAAGGAGGTGCACCGGCAGGGCATCACCTCGTTCAGCACGGCGATCCGGATGGGCCATGCCGAGGGACTGATCGGAGACGAGACCGCCGCCTTCGTCGCCGCGCACGGCCGGACGCTCGACGACGCCGTCGACCCGGACGGCGACCTGCGGTTCGAGTACTTCGGCCTGCGCACGGTGTACGACCGGTACCTGCTGCGCCACCCGACCAGCCGGCTGGTGCTGGAGACGCCGCAGTACTGGCTGCTGCGGGTGGCCTGCGGGCTGTCCCGTACGCCGGACGAGGCGGTCGACTTCTACCGGCTGATGTCCAGCCTGGCCTACCTGCCCAGTTCGCCGACGCTGTTCAACTCCGGCACCCGGCACACCCAGATGTCCTCCTGCTACCTGGTCGACTCCCCGCGCGACGAGCTGGACTCGATCTACCAGCGGTACGCGCAGGTCGCCAACCTGTCCAAGTTCGCCGGCGGCATCGGCATCGCGTACTCCCGGGTCCGGTCCCGGGGCGCGCTGATCCGCGGCACGAACGGGCAGTCCAATGGGATCGTGCCGTGGCTGCGCACGCTGGACGCGAGCGTCGCCGCGGTCAACCAGGGCGGCCGGCGCAAGGGCGCGGCGTGTGTCTACCTGGAGCCGTGGCACCCGGACATCGAGGAGTTCCTGCAACTGCGGGACAACACCGGCGAGGACGCCCGGCGCACCCACAACCTCAACCTGGCCAACTGGATCCCCGACGAGTTCATGCGCCGGGTCGAGGCCGACGAGGTGTGGTCGCTGTTCGACCCGAACGAGGTGCCGGAACTGCCCGACCTGTGGGGCGAGCGGTTCGACGTCGCGTACCGGGAGGCCGAGGCGCAGGGCCGCTACGTGCGGCAGGTCCCGGCGCGGGAGCTGTACGGGAAGATGATGCGCACCCTGGCGCAGACCGGCAACGGGTGGATGACCTTCAAGGACGCCGCCAACCGGCTGTGCAACCAGACCGCCGAACCGGGCAACGTGGTGCACCTGTCCAACCTCTGCACCGAGATCATCGAGGTGTCCAGCGACGCCGAGACCGCGGTGTGCAACCTCGGCTCGGTGAACCTCGCCGCCCACGTCACCGACGGCGTCATCGACTGGCAGCGACTGCGCGCCACGGTCCGTACCGCGGTCACGTTCCTCGACCGGGTCATCGACATCAACTACTACCCGACCGCGCAGGCGGCGGCGAGCAACCCCCGCTGGCGGCCGGTCGGGCTCGGGCTGATGGGCCTGCAGGACGTGTTCTTCGCGCTGCGGTTGCCGTTCGACTCGCCGGCCGCGCGGGAGTTGTCCACCCGGGTCAGCGAGGAGTTGTACCTGACCGCCCTGGAGACCTCCGCCGATCTGGCGCGGCGCTTCGGCGCGCACCCGGCGTACGGGCAGACGCGGGCGGCGCGGGGGCAGTTGCAGCCCGACCTGTGGGGCGTCCAGGGGACGCAGACCGACCGGTGGACCGCGTTGCGGGAGCGGGTCGAGGCGTACGGGCTGCGCAACTCACTGCTGGTGGCGGTCGCCCCGACCGCGACCATCGCCTCGATCGCCGGTTGTTACGAGTGCGTCGAGCCGCAGGTGTCCAACCTGTTCAAGCGCGAGACCCTGTCGGGGGAGTTTCTCCAGGTCAACACCGCTCTGGTACGCGAGCTGAAGTCCCGTGGCCTGTGGACCGAGCCCGTCCGGTCGGCGATCAAGCGCGCCGAGGGGTCGGTGCAGGACATCGCGGAGCTACCGGCCGCCGTGCGGGAGTTGTTCCGCACCGCGTGGGAGCTGCCGCAGCGGGCGCTGATCGACCTGGCCGCGGCTCGCGCGCCGTTCATCGACCAGTCGCAGTCGCTGAACCTGTTCCTGGCCTCGCCGACCATCGGCAAGCTCTCCTCGATGTACCTGTACGCCTGGAAGGCCGGGCTGAAGACGACCTACTACCTGCGGTCCCGCCCGGCCACCCGGATCCAGCAGGCCACCGTCGCACCCGCCACCGTCGCCCTCGCCGTACCCGTGGCGACCGACCCGGAGGCGCTGGCCTGCTCCCTGGAGAACCCCGAGTCGTGCGAGGCCTGCCAGTGACCGCCGCCGACACCACCACCGACACGAGGACCACGCACATGCTGCTCGACCCCGGGATGGACCTCACCCTCCGCCCGATGCGCTACCCGCACTTCTTCGACCGGTTCCGCGACGCCATCCGCAACACCTGGACGGTCGAGGAGGTCGACCTGCACGCCGACCTCGCCGACCTCGACAAGCTCTCCCCCGCGGAGCGGCACCTGGTCAGCCGGCTGGTCGCGTTCTTCGCCACCGGCGACACCATCGTCGCCAACAACCTCGTGCTCAACCTCTACCAGCACGTCAACAGCCCGGAGGGTCGCCTCTACCTGTCCCGGCAGCTGTTCGAGGAGGCGGTGCACGTCCAGTTCTATCTGAACCTGCTCGACACGTACGTGCCCGACGAGAGCGAGCGGTTCGCCGCCTTCGCCGCCATCGAGAACATCCCCTCGATCCGCCGTAAGGCCGACTTCTGCTTCCGCTGGATCGACTCGCTGAGCGAACTCCGCGAGCTGCGTTCGCGCGAGGACCGGCGGAGGTTCCTGCTCAACCTGATCTGCTTCGCCGCCTGCATCGAAGGACTGTTCTTCTACGGCGCGTTCGCGTACGTCTATTTCCTGCGCTCTCGCGGCCTGCTCCACGGTCTCGCCTCCGGCACCAACTGGGTGTTCCGGGACGAGTCCATGCACATGGCCTTCGCGTTCGACGTCGTCGACACCGTGCGCGGCGAGGAACCCGACCTGTTCGACGGCGACCTCGCCGGGCAGGTCCGCCAGATGCTCACCGAGGCCGTCGAGTGCGAGGTCCAGTTCGCCGAGGACCTGCTCGGCCACGGGGTGCCCGGCCTGACGCTGGCCGACATGCGGGAGTACCTCCAGCACGTCGCCGACCGGCGTCTGGCCCAGCTCGGGATCGCGCCGCACTACGGGTCGGCCAACCCCTTCGCCTTCATGGAGTTGCAGGACGTGCAGGAGCTGTCCAACTTCTTCGAGCGGCGGGTGTCGGCGTACCAGGTCGGGGTCAGCGGCACCGTCGCGTTCGACGACGACTTCTAGAACACCGCCGGGGGCGACGGGGGCCGGTCGTCGCCCCCCGGCGGTGCGTCAGGTCCGGCTGGCGCAGCCGACACACCTGCTCGCTGAGGGGCGGGCGGCGAGTCGTTCGGCGGGAATCGGGCGGGAGCATCGTTCACACACGCCGTAGGTGCCGGCCTCGACCCGTCGCAGAGCGACGTCGAGTTCGGAGAGGCGTCGGCGCGTCGCGTCCAGGACGGCGGTGAGCTGGGCCCGTTCGAACGCAATGGTGCTGCCCTCGGGGTCGTGCTCATCGTCGGCGTTGGACGACCGGGAGGCCTCGAAGAGGCTCCGCAGATCGCTGTCCAACGCTTCGGCCTGGGCCCGGCTCTGGTCTCGTAGGTGGAGCGGTTCCGCGCGGATCGAGCTGAAATCCCTGTTCATGGCCGCTCAACCGTACTGCGGGTGGCCCAGGTCGGCCGGGCGGACGCCTGGGCGGTGGCTGTCCCGCTACATGAAGTTGCGGGTGTGCAGGGCGGAGAGCGCCGCCGCCTCGTCGGGCCGGAAGCCCAGCCGTACCAGCCGGCGCTGCCGGCCCTGATCCATCACGTGCTGCAGCTTCTGCACCCGCTCGAAGCCGGCGGACACGTCGTCTGGGTGCCAGCCACCGGCCGCGAGGACCACCAGCGCGTCGAACACGTCCGCGTTGAGCCCCGCGGTGTCGACGAGCGCGTCGTGGCGGCGGTGGATGGCCGCGCGGAGCCGGTCCCGCAGCAGGGGGTCCACGGTCGCCTGGTGCTCGAGGTGTGCCATGCCGAACACCACGTGCCGTCGCTCGTCCTGCATCGCCAGCCAGCAGACGCGACGGGTCACCGGGTCCGGTGCGTTCTGCTCCAGGAACGAGAGCAGGTCGACGAAGCTGCCCTCCCCGAGTACGGAGAGCAGGAACGAGGCCAACGCGAAGTCGGACTCGGCGACGAGTGTGAAGAGCGACTGCCGACCGCCGGCCGACGACGTGCCCAGCTCGGCGCCCCGGAGCAACGCTCGCCGGCCGAACACCTCCATGTGCCGGGCCTCGTCGGCCATCTGCACCGCGAGGAGCTGCATCACCTCACGGAAGTGCGGATGTATCCGCCCGACGAACCGTGCCGGCACGACGAGCGCGGCCTGCTCGTTCTCGACAAGGTAGGTCATCACCTGCACCACCGCCGCCTCGACGTCGGCCGGCAGCGCGAACGCGTCGTCCCACGGCACCGCGGTCTCCGGGTCCCACTGCCGCGCCGCCGCCTGCGCGTACAGCTTGGGGGCGACGTCGGCCCACACCAGATCGCGGTCGTCCAGGTCGAACCGGGCCTCGGGGCCGCCGGATTCCAGCAGCGCACCGCGGGCGCCGAGCCCCCACCGTGGCGGCGGGTGCCTGCTGAGCGCCGAGGGCAGGGCGGGCCCGGCCCGCTCCGCGCCGAACCAGCGGGCGTCGTCCGCCGTGCCGCGGACGACCACCGCGACCAGTTCGCTCCGGTCGGCCGGATCCGGCCATTCGAGCCGGTGACCCCGGCTCCGGCACCAGGCGGGCAGGTGCACCGGCAGGGCGGGGTCGAGGCCGGAGACCGCCAGCCGGCCGCCGGGCGGTAGCGAGGCGAGTGCGCGTTGCACCAGCAGGTGCGCGCCCCGGTCGAAGCCCAGACCCCCGAGGTGGATCTCGGCGTCGGCCGCCGGCGCGCCGCTCACGGCCGGTAGTCCGCGGCGGTCACCCGCCCGTCGGCCGCGTAGAACCCGCTGGCGTCGACCGCCCGGGCGAGGGCGTCGTACCCCGTGGTGCGGCCGTCCTCCCAGGCGGTCAGCCCTTCGAGGTCGAGCAACGGGCGTACCTCCGGGTCGGCGTAGGACATGCCACGCAGCAGCGTGCCGAAGAGCCGGACCCCGGCGGACTCCGGATCGCGCACCGTCATGTTGCAGTGGTCGTATCGTGCGGTCTGCGCGACGATCCGGGTGCCATCGGGCGGGAGCGTGCCCTCCCGGACGAACGCCAGATGGTTGGCGTCGATCATGCAGGCGGCGTCCACCTCCTTGGCCACGAGGGCCCGGGCGGCGTCGCGCTCACCGCCGATGTGATCGCCGTGCAACCCGACGCCGACGTCGAACCGGCGCACGTCGACCTCGACCCCGGCGGCCGCGAGGTGCCCGAGCGGGATCAGCGTCGCCTGTGGACTGTCCATCGCGCCGACGGCGACGAGCGAGCCGGACAGGTCCTCGACCTGTCGGACGGGTGAGTCGGCGCGCACCACCACGACCGAGGTGAGGTCCCGGTCGGTGTCGCGCATGGTGAGGGCGCTCACCGTGCCGCCGCTGGCCGCCGCCAACCGTTCGGCCCGCAGCCAGGCGAGCGGTGAGTTCCACGCCGCGTCGATCCGCCCGGCTACGAGATCGTCGACCTGCCGCTCGTAGTGCGAGTAGAGGACGAAGTCGAAGTCCAGGCCACGCCCTCGCAACCAGGCGCGGAAGCCCTCCCAGATGGTCACCACCTTGGGGTCGTACGCGACCGCGCCCATCAGGACAGTGGGTGCCGCCATCAGCGGTTGACCTCGTCGAGCAGCGGCAGCCCGGTGGCGACTCGGCCGACGAAGTCGTGCAGGGCGTCGGTGGTGGGTGCCATCGCCCGGGCCGCGCGGGAGTCGCGGAATCGGCGTTCGAGGCCCAACTCCTTGCGGAAGGCGCTGCCGCCGCAGAGCTGCATCGCGCCGTCGGTCACCTCGGCGGCCGTCTCGCCGGCGAGCGCCTTGACCTGCAACACCCGCAGCGTCGCGTCCTCCCGGCCGGTCTCCAGCGCGGTCAGGGTGTCGCCGAGGAAGGCGCGCAGGGCGTCGGTGCGGATCTTCAGCTGGGCGTAGCCGCGCCGGGTGACCGGTGCGTCGCGAAGGGCCGCGCCGGTGTGCGCGAGGGTGGTGCCCGTGAGATGCCGGCCCGCTTCGGCGACGGCGCTGTCCGCGAGGCCGAGGCAGAACGCGGCGTTCAGCACCAGGAACCAGGGGAGGACCGCGCCGAGCGCGGTGTCGAGGCCGGCGCCGTCGGCGGCCAGCATCGCGCTGGCGGGGACGCGGACCCCGTCGGCGGTCATCGGCCGGGAGCCGTTGCCGCGCAGGCCGAGCCCATCGAAGTCGCCGGCGATGCTGAGGCCGGCGCTGCCGGCGGGAACGAGCCACAGCGTCATCGGACCCGCTCCCGCAGCGAGCGGGAGGCTCGACCAGACGTAGCTGTCCGCCTCACCCGCCGAGGTGACCCAGCTCTTGCGGGCGTCGAGCCGGACCGCGCCGTCGTCCGTCGTCGCGGTGCCGGTCGGCGACCAGAAGTGGCTGCGCGAGCCGAACTCGGAGAACGCCAGGGAGGTCAGGTGTTGACCCGCGCCGATGGCCGCACGGACGTCACGCGGGCCGTGCGCTTCGATGACGGCGGTCGCCGCGTAGTGCATGAGGACGACCATCGCCGTGGAGCCGCACTCGGCGGCCAGTCGTTCGATGACCTCCGCGACGGTGCGCAGACCCTGGCCGCCGCCACCGACCTCGGTCGAGGAGGCCAGGCCGAGCAGGCCAGCCGCGGCGAGGGCGTCCACGCTCTGTCGAGGGAAGGTGCCGTCCCGGTCGACGAGCGCGGCCTGAGGGCGGATCACGTCGTCAATGAGCGTGCCGAGCGTCGTCAGGTGGTCGGTGTTGGGGCGGGCTTTGTCGACACTGGCTGTCATGGGAATGTCCCCTTCGGCCGGACCGATGGCACCGCCGTCGAGGCTATCCCAGTCGAGCATCGCGAGGCGAGGGCGTCGGATGGCCGACATGGGCGCGAACCGCTCGCGTGGTCCTGTCGGCGAGGATGACCGGCGTCGGGCGGCCGCTCACCGTCCGGCGCGGGCGTCCTCGCGGTGCGGCCGGCCGTGCCCGTCATCCCGGTCGATCCGCAGCTCCCGTTCCAACTCGGCGATCACCGCGCGCAGATCGTCGAGCCGTTGGCTGATCGCGATGCGGTCCACCTCGTCCGGTACGCCGTCGCCGTCCTCGTCGTACCCCGGGGCCAGGCGTTCGGTCATCTCCAGCCGGCGTGCCTCCTCCATCGAGTTGACGATCACCGCGATGAGGATGTTGAGCAGCAGGTTGACCGTGATGACCACGTAGCTGACGTAGTAGAGCAGCGTCCACGGCGAAATCGTCATGCCCTGCTGGATGAGGTCCGGCAACGTCTCCAGGGAGAGCAGCACGAACAACGTCAGCAGGGACCGGCCGATGTCGCCGTACTGGTCGGGAAATCTGCTTCCGAAGATCAGCCAACCGGCCATGCCGTACACGTAGAGCGTCACCACGGCCAGCGCGAGGAAACCACCGACGCCCGGCAGGCTGCGCCACAGGGCGGAGACGATGGTACGAAGGCCCGGGGAGAAACGCACCAACCTGACCATCCGGGCGACCCGCACCACCCGCAGCAGCGCCGGATCGCCGTGCAGGCCCGGAATGAAGATCGCCGCGATCACGGCGAAGTCGAAGACGTTCCAGCCGTGCCGGAAGAAGTCCTGCGGGCGACGGCCGTAGGCGGCCAGCCGAATGCCGATCTCGACGACGAAGACGGCTCGGAAGAGCAACTCCAGCCAGTGCAGCACGGTGCCCGCCACGGTCAGGCCCCGGTACGTCTCCAGGCCGAGGACGATCCCGTTGGCGAGGATGACGGCGACGATGCCGATCTCGAAGGGGCGCGACCGGGCGAGCCGACCGCAGGCGTCGACCAGTCTGGACCGGCCGGGCGCGGGCGCCGCCGGCTCACCCCGCGGGACGGGTACGCGTGCGCCACTCACCAGTAGCCCGGCCCGATGGTGCGTGCGGAGGCCGCCGGTCGGGCCCACCTCCGGCCGGCGTCGTGGCGGTGCGGGCGGCGTGCGGGCATGTCCATCACCCTAACCAAGCGCCCGACCCGTGACCGACGGTCTCCCGCTCGGCCGCGGGTGGGGTGACCGCGCGGCGCGTCAATGGTGGCCGGTCCGTTCCGGAGTGACCGGGGCTCCGAAGAACGTGGCGAACGGATCCACGAACCTCGGATGGGCCCGGTTCACGGCGTCGTGGCCGCTGCGGGGAATCACCAGGGTCCGGGCTCGGGGCAACACGCTGGCCAGGGCCTCGTTGAGGTCGACGTAGTAGGGCGGGCTGTCGGCGCCGCAGGCGAGCAGCACCTCGGCGGTGACGCCTTCCCATCGGCTGGCCGGGCCGTCGTGCGCCCGGATCAGGGCTGACTCGTCCAGGGTCATCGGCAGCAGGTCGGCCATCGTCCGCCCGATCGGCGTACGCACGAACGCGCGGACGATGGCCAGCCGTACGCCGAACGGGAGTTTCGCCGCCGCCATCTGCGGATTGATGCCGGCGGCCGTGATGGCGAGGCTCCGGGCGATGTCGCCGGACCGCAGCGCCTCCTGTGCGGGGTCGAGCCACGCGGTGGGGAAGCCGCCGTCGATGGAGACCGCGGCGTCGTAGACGGCGAGCCGGTCGATCGGCAGTCGGAGCGCCGCCTGGAGCGCGATGAAGCCGCCGGAGCTGTGGCCGATGACGTTTCCGGACCCGGTGTGCTCCAGCACCACGGCGAGGTCGTCGATGTCCTGCTCGAAGGTGTATGGCGTCGACCTGGGCGGGGCGTCCGCCCGCCCCCGCCGGTTGTAGAGGTGCACGGTGAACCGGTCGGCGAGCGCCGTGGCGAGCCGTCGGTACATGTCGATGGTGATCCCGCCGCCGTGCACCACGATGATCCCGGGCCCGTTGCCCGTCGAGTGCAGCACGATGTTCGCGCCGTCCCGTGCCGTGATCCGCTCCATCGCCAGCCCACCTCCCGTGATTGAACTGCGAACGACGTTTGCAGTTTACAGTAGATCCGTGAGCGACGCACCCACGAGAGCCGGCGACGGCGGTTCCGACCGGCAGCCGATCTGGGCCAGACCCGAACGCGGCAGCCGCGGTCCCGCCCCGGCACACAGTCGCGACGCCATCGTCGCGGCCGCCATCGCATTGGCGGACAAGGAAGGACTCGCGGCGGTGTCGATGCGGGCCGTCGCCACCGCGCTGGGCACCGGGGCCGGGTCGCTCTACCGGTACCTGTCGTCCCGGGACGACTTGCTGGACCTGATGACCGATCGGGTGGTGGGGGAGTTGCGGCCGTACCCGCGGGCGGAGGGCGCCTGGCTGGACGGGATGCTGCTGCTGGCCCGCCGGCAGTTGGCGCTGCACCGCCGCCACCCGTGGCTGACCGACGTGATTCACCGACCGTCCGGCATCGGCCCCGAGAGCCTGGCCTGGTTCGACACCTGCCTCCGGATCCTGGAGCCCGTCGGCTGCGCCGTCACCTCAAAGTTCGAGGCGATCGCGATGGTGACCGGCGTGGTGAGCCTCTTCGCGCGCAGCGAGGCCACGGCCGGGTCCTTCACCTTCGCCGGCACCGACCTCGCGGCGTACCCGCACCTGGTCGCGGCGTTCGGTCAGCCCTCGCCACCAGCGCCCCGGACAGACCTTTTCGAGCGGGCCCTGCGCGGCCTGCTGACCGGTCTGCTCCTCGCCGAGCCCGCTGCGTAATCGACCACGCCCTGCCGTCCGGTGTGGGCGGAGCGCGCCGGCGGGCGGCGGGTACGGACACCCGTCGCCCGCCCGGCTTGCCGGTCGGCTCGGCCGACGGTCAGGCCTGCGCGGCCCGGATCGCGTCGTGCAGCGGGGTGCTCGGCCTTCCGATCAGCCGGCTGAGATCGTCGCTGTCGGTCACCAGCTCACCGATGGCGATCGAGCGGTCGAGCGCGGCGACGAACCCGGCGGTGCCGGCGTCGAGCCCGACGTTCTCCAGGGCCGAGGCCAGCTCGGTGGCCGACAGGTCCTGGTGGACGACGGTGGTGCCGGTGACCTCGGTGACGGCCGCTGCCAGCTCGTCGAAGGTGAAGGCGGTGCCGCCCAGCTCGTAGACGGTGTTGCCCTCCTCCTCGCGGGTCAGCGCCGCGGCGGCGGCAGCCGCGTAGTCGGCCCGGGTCGCGGCGGAGACCTTGCTGCCACCGGTGGCACCGAGGATCGTGCCCGTCCGCAGGTACTGCGGCAGCTGGTCGGTGTAGTTCTCGGTGTACCAGCTGTTCCGCAGCACGGTGTGGGGGAGGCCCGAGGCGGCGAGGATCTCCTCGGTGGCCTTGTGCTCCGGCGCCAGCGGGTTCGTCGTGGTGTCGGCGCGCAGGATGCTCGTGTAGATCAGGCGCTCGACACCGGCGAGCTTGGCCGCGTCGATGACCGCGGTGTGCTGGCGCACGCGCTGACCGGGCGTGTCACCGGAGATCAGCAGCAGGCGGCGTACGCCGGCCACGGCGCCGGGCAGCATCGACGGGTCGTCGTAGGTGGCCCGACGGATCTCGACGCCACGCGCGGCGAGGTCAGCGGCCTTCTCCGGGGTGCGGACGATGGCGGCGATCTCGGCGGCGGATACGCCGGTGTCGAGCAGCTGCTGGATCACCAGGCGGCCCAGGCGGCCGGTGGCGCCGGTGACGGCATAGGTGGGCATGACAACCTCCGGTAGGGTGATGCAAACCTGTAAGCACTTACGAATCTACAGCACATGCTAAGTCGTAACTGTGGGGTAGGCTGGTGAGGTGAGCGACATGCCGGCCCGGGACCCGGCGGGGCCTACCCAGGAACTCGTCAGCGATGTCTTCGCGCGGGGCTGCACCTCCCGCGCGGCCTTCGAGGACGTCACCTCGAAGTGGGCGTCGCTGGCCCTGCTCGCGCTCGGTGAAGGTCGCTACCGGTTCAACGCGCTGCGCCGCCGCATCGACGGGGTCAGCGAGCGGATGCTCTCCCAGACCCTGCAGACCCTGGAACGCGACGGCATGCTCACCCGCGAGGTCCTCACGGCGATCCCGCCGCGTGTCGAATACTCGCTGACGCCCCTCGGCAGCCGGGTCGCGGAGCAGCTTCGCGGCCTCGCCAACCTGCTGGAGGCCTCGGTGCCCGAGCTGCAGACCGCGCGCGACGCCCACGAGCGCGACCGGGGCTAGCGCTTCCGCGGCACACCTGCCGCGTTGATCATCCTGCGGCGGCCGGGTTGTAGCCTCAGCCCTCATGAGCTGGCTGCCTGACGAGTTCGTCCACCCCGTCCACGTGCCCGTGCCCGGCACCGCGCTGCACCTGCGGCCGATCCGCGAGGCGGACACCCCGCTCGACTACCCCGCCGTGATGGGCTCCCAAGAGCGCCTGTGGGAGATCTTCGGCCCGGCCTGGGCCTGGCCCCCGGCGACGATGACCTATGAAGAGGACCGCATCGATCTGCTGCGGCACGAGAAGGAGATAGCCGCGCACGAGTCGTTCAACTACGCGCTGCTGGACGAGGAGGAGACGGCGATCCTGGGCTGCGTCTACATCGACCCGCCCGAGCGCGCCGGCTCCGACGGCGAGGTCTCCTGGTGGGTGGTGGACGATCTTGTCGGCGGCGAGGAGGAGCGCGCGCTCGACGCGCTGGTGCCGCGGTGGATCGCGGCCGACTGGCCCTTCCGTCAGCCCCGCTATTTGGGCCGCGACATCACCTGGCAGGAGTGGCTCGCGCTGCCACGCGCCTCGTGAGCCGTCCGTGACGGTGCCCGCCTGGCCGTCAGGCGTTGAGCGTCTCGCGGGGCGGTACTCCGTAACTGGCGTGGTACCGGGCGGTGAACCTGCTGTGGTTTGCGAACCCCCACCGGCTCGCGATCGCCGACACGGTGTCCCGGCGAGGGTCGGCCAGGAGCAGGTCGTGGTGGGCCCGATCGAGCCGGACCTGCCGCAGGTACGCCATCGGGGTGGTGTCGAGATGACGGCGGAAGGCGAGTTGCACCGCCCGGAGGGAGACCGCCGCGGCGTCCGCGATGTCGGCCGCCGTGATGTCCCGGTCGGCGTGCTCGTCCATGAAGGCGATGGCCCGGCGCAACGTTGCGGTGTTGGCGTCGCGTCGGTCCTGAACGGTCGGATCGGTGACCGCGGTGTTGGGAAAGACGGTGAGCGCCGACGCGGCGAGCATTCGCGCGGCGTTGCCGATCACCAGCGGCTGCGCGCTGGCGATCGGGTTGTTCAGGACGACGTCGCTGACGTAGCTGGTGGTGTTGCGCCACTGTCGGGCGAGGGTCGCCGAGGCCGGGCCGATGTCGGTGAACCGGATCTGACCGGGTCGCCGGCCCGGCGCGGCGGTGGCGACCTGCGAGAGCACCGCGAGGTCCAGCACACAGATCTCCACCTCGCCGGGGTGCCAGCGCACGCTGTATGGCAGGTCGGGCCGGGTGGCGAGAAAGACGTCGCCGGGAGCGAACCGGTGGGCCGTGCCATCACAGGTACGGTCGACCCGGGCGGTGTGGGCGCGGCAGATCACCAATCCGTCGATGGCGCCCACCTCGATGTCGAGGTACGCCGTCTGCCCGGTGGTCGCGACGGCGAACGGCCCGGCGTCGACACGTTTGTGGACGAGCCGGATTCCGTCGTCCCCGCCGCGCATTCGTAGTTCCGTGTTGTACGTCCTGGCCAGGAAGTGGTGGATGGCCGACGGATCTCGGCTGTCGAACCCTCGGGTCTGCACTGGTGACGTCATCCGCTGTCTCCGTCCGGAATGGTGCCGCCGAATGGCGAACCAGGGCCGGCGGCGAGGTCGGGACGTGCCTGCGCGGAGGCGCGTCCCGGCACGCTGCTGCCGGCGGAGCCGTTGCGGTGCCAGTGCCCGCCCGCGTCGTCCAGTTCGGACGGGTGGCGGGACCTGGCGGCGGGGGTGTTCGGGTTGGGAGATCTCGGGGTGAATGGAGCGTTGTGAGCGGGACGGCGGCGGTCGGTCGAGCCAGTGTGGATCGGAGCTGATCTTTTGATTCCCGCTATCGGAATAGCCAATGACGGGAACTCAATCCCTACGATAATCCGCCCGTGTTCCGCTCGCGCTCGTCCGATCCGTTGAGTCGACTTCGCTTTCCGGCTACCGCGTCCGGGGTTCCTGCGTCTACTGGCCTAGCCATGCAGGTTGCACCGGCGGAATTCTTTTCATGATTCCCCGGGGGTCGTAGGGGATGCCGGGCGACTGGCCACGTAGGGGGAGACCATTGGACAGTACCGAATCTGACCGGGTCGTTCGGTTCGCCGTGGCCGAGACGCTCGCGCGGGTGGCGGGCGAGGACAGTCTGGCACTGGGCGAGACGGACGCGTTGCAGAGCCTCGGGAGTGCGCTGCGCGAGGTGCTGCGCCGGGCGCTCGACGACCGGGTGCCGCTCACGACGCCCCAGTTCGTCGACCTGTGCCGCGACCTGCGCCTGAACCGCGACTCCATGGACCTGCTGGGGCACCACCTGCTGACGGCGCTGCTGACCCACCAGGTGGGGCCGGACGCGCTGGTCCGCGTCGGCGCACTCCTCGGCACCGTCCGGCGCTACCTGCCCGCCGGCCGGCAGCCCACGCACCGCAACGGCGGCCCGGTGCCCGGGCGACGCGACGTACGCTCCGACAACAACGTCGTGGGCCGGTACCGGCCGAAGCTGCCGGAACACCTGCCCAGCCCGCCGACCTGGACCTGCACCGGTTGTGGTCGCGACTGGCCCTGTGCCACCAAGCAGAGTCAACTCCTCGCCGAGTTCGGTGGGGCGCGCGCCGCCCTCGCCGTGTACCTCGGCTCCTGCCTCGTCGCCGCCGCGCAGGACCTGCCCACGCTGCCGTTGCCCGGGGCCCGGCTGCGCTTCCTGGGCTGGCTGCCCCGAGCCCGGATTAGAAACGCGCCCTAGGCAAGACCGGTATCGATGCGATGGAATGTCATCCACGCGCCGCATCCCGGGGCTGGCGACCATCGTGCCGATCTCCGCGATCTTCAGCTGGTACGACTACATGCGCTACCAGGGGGTGCTGCGGTCCGCCGACTATCCCGGCTACCTGCACTTTTACGTCAACGGCCGCACCGACGGGGTC
The DNA here is from genome assembly GCF_053599835.1 of Micromonospora sp. NPDC005163. Classification (NCBI taxonomy): domain Bacteria; kingdom Bacillati; phylum Actinomycetota; class Actinomycetes; order Micromonosporales; family Micromonosporaceae; genus Micromonospora; species Micromonospora sp. NPDC005163. The sequence continues at coordinate 76,357 of NZ_JBSFYP010000028.1, read as the reverse complement.
TGCGCGGACGTGCTGGCCCGGCTGTGCGCCGACAGCGCCGAGGAAACCGGTGACCACAACCGCTTCTGGGCGCAACGCGACTACCGGCCCGCCGCGGGCCGCGTCCGGACCAGCGTGTTCGTGGCGCACGGCGTCAACGACCTGAACGTCACGACCAACCAGTTCGCCCGCTGGTGGCAGGAATTGGCCGAGCAGGGCGTGCCCCGCAAGCTCTGGCTCTACCAGGCCGGCCACGAGGACCCGTTCGACGTCCGACGCGCCGAGTGGGTCGACTCCCTGCACCGCTGGTTCGACTACTGGTTGCAGGGGCTGCACAACGGGGTCATGGACGAGCCGCGGGTCGACCTGGAGACCGCGCCCGGAACGTGGACGACGCAGCGGGACTGGCCGGCGCCCGGCACCCGGTCGGTCCGGGTCGCCCTCGGCGCCGGGGACGGCGTGACCGGCACCCTCGGCGGGCGCGGCGCCCGGCCGGGCCGCGAGCAGGCGTACGTCGACGAGTCGCTGACCGAGGCCGAGCTGGTCGCCGAGCCGAACACCGCGACGTCCGGGCGGTTGGTCTTCCTCTCCGGAGCGCTCGCGGCGCCGGTACGGATCTCCGGCAGCCCTTCGGTGCGGCTGCGGGTCCGGGTGGACCGGCCGACCACCGAGCTGACCGCCCGGCTGGTCGACTACGGCACCGCCGAGCGGATCCGTTACGACAGCTCGGAGGGCGTGCGGACGCTGAGCACCGAGTCCTGCTGGGGAGCCTCCACGACCGCCGACGACGCCTGCTACCGGGACACCGAGGAGATCACCGGGGTCTCCGACCACGCGGTGCTGACCCGGGGCTGGCTCGACGCCGCCCACCACCGTTCACTGCGGTTCCGCACCCCGCTGCTGCCGGACCGCTGGTACACCGTGACCGTGCCGCTGAACGCGTACGACGCGGTGCTGCCCGCCGGCCACGTGCTCGGGCTGGTGCTCGGCCAGAGCGACCCGGAGTTCACCGAGACCGACGACCGGGACGCCACCGTCCGGGTCGACCTGGGCCGCAGCGAGCTGATCCTCCCGCTCGCCGGTCGGGCCGGGTTGCCCACGGTCGACGTCGCGCCACGGGTGGTCACCGCGCCGGCCGACCCGTCGGCGGCCCGGACCACGCGGGACACCCGGCAGGTGCCCTGACCGGCCGGCCCGTTTCCGGCACCCCACGCTGTCATCGGGTGACCGACCGCAGCGTCGCGCCGCTGACGGCAGCGCCTTCAGTGGGTTTGGGCAGGGTGTTCATCGTGGACCCGTATCCCGTACAACCGCCGTTAACGGCCCTCTCCGAGGCTTCTTGATCAAAGAGTATTCGCTTGATCGAGGAGAGGCTCGCACGTGAGGGACAAGCAACCCGAAGAGGTCGAGCGCGCGCAGCTGTCGCGGCGCAAGCTGGTCAAGTACGCGGGCATCGGCGCGACGCTGGCCGCGGCCAGCCCGTTGGTGGGCGGCGGTGCGGCCTGGGCCGACGAGGAGCGGCGGCCCGGCGACGACAAGAACGACCGGGGTGACCCGAAGGCCCGGGCGTGGCGCGCCGGTGACCACCACGTCCACTCGGAGTACAGCGGTGAGTTCGACACCACGAAGTCGCCGATCGTCTTCCACAAGGGCGCGGACGCGGTCTACCCGATCGTCACCAACGCCATCATGGCCAAGAACTTCGGTCTGACCTGGGCGATGTGCACCGATCACGGTGGACCGACGCACTCGAAGGTGAACATCGAACAGGCGTACCCCGACCTGCTGCGCTCGCGCAAGCTGGTCCCCGAGGTGCTCCAGTTCTGGGGCATGGAGTTCGACGCGCCCTCGCTGGACCATCACACGCTGATGATCCCGCGCCACGACGACGAGGCGAAGCAGCTCTTCGAGCTGGAGAGCCGGTTCGCCAAGTACGACGCGTTCCCCACCGACCCGGCCCGGGACACCGAGGCCAAGATGGTGGAGTTCCTCAAGGTCGCGCGGGGCATGCCGCACAAGCCGCTGGTGATCGCCCACCACGCGTCCCGCTCGGCGCCCGGTCTCGGCGTCTACGGCCAGGACACCCCGCGCGAGTTCCGCAACGGCAACAACGCCGCGCCGGACGTCTACATTGGCTTCGAGGGCGCACCCGGTCACCAGGCCGGTCCGCTCAACGGTGGCGCGCGGGGCGGGTACGGCAACCACCCCACCTACGGCGGCTTCGACCAGATGACCGCGCGGGTCGGCGGGCTGTGGGACTCGCTGCTCGGTGAGGGCCGACGCTGGTGGATCACCGCGACCTCGGACTCGCACGTGCACTGGACGCGCGGCGGCTCGGACTTCTGGCCGGGCGAGTACAGCAAGACCTACGTGCACGCCCGCCAGGACTACGGCGACATCATGGACGGCCTGCGCAACGGCCGGATCTGGGTCACCACCGGCGATCTGATCCGCAGCCTCGACGTCACCGCCAAGTCCCAGGGCAAGACCGCCGAGGTGGGCGAGACCATCACGGTCAGCCGTCGCAACCGCACCGACGTCGACATCGAGATCAAGTTCCGTCCGCTGAACGGCGAGAACGCCAACGGTGACCGGCCCGAGGTCCGCCGGGTCGACCTGATCGTCGGCCAGATCACCGGGCCGAGCGCCAGCCTGGACGCCGACACCAACCCCACCACCAAGGTGGTGGCCCGTTTCGGCCCGCGCGACTGGCGCCGGCAGGGAGCGGACTACGTCATCCGGCACACCCTGCGCAACGTCGAGACCGACACCTACGCGCGGGTCCGCGGCACCAGTACTGACGAGGCCGAGCCGCTCGCCGACGGGCTGGAGAGCCCGTGGGACGACCTGTGGTTCTACTCGAACCCGGTGTTCGTGCACGTGCGCTGACCAGCGCGACAGCGGATCGCGGGTCCGCCGGTACGGCTCGACGCACGACGGTCGGGCGGTGCTGGCGGACCCGCGCCGCTTTCAGCGGCTGGCGGGCGACTCGCCCGGATGTCAGGCGGTGCCGCGGCGGCGGGCCCGGGCGGCGGGTGCCCGACTGCCCGGCTCGGGCGCTGCCCCCGACCGGTTCGGGCCAGGGGCGGCCGGGTCGGGCCGCACCTGCGCGACCACCTCGCATAGGTCGCGCAGCGGGTCGACCGCCTGGGCCGAGCAGGCGACCCGCTGGAGCAGGGCCCGCAGCGTCGCCGACTCGGCCGGCGTGAGCGCCCCCAGAAGGTGCGACTCGACCTGCCGCAGCGCCCGACGCCGCTGCTCCCACGCCGCGCGGCCGGCGGCGGTGACGTCCACCAGCCGGCTGCGCCGGTCGGCCGGGTCCGCCCGACGGGCCACGATCCCGGGGCGTTCCAGGTCGTCGATCAGGTAGGTGAGCACGGTGCGGTCGATGCCGAGTTCCTCAGCGATCGCACCCTGGTTCCGGGCCGGTCCGTTGATCGCGGCGGTGAGCACCTGGTAACCGCGCGGGCCGCCGGGGAAGTCGGCGAGCGCGTGCTCGGCCGCCCGGACGTAGCCACGGAAGACGATCCCGAGCATCCAGCCCAGGTCGTCGTCGAGCGGATCGGGCCGGTCCCGCGTGTCACTGGCACCCGTCATGCGTCGACAATAGCGCAGCACCGCAGACCTTGTTGGCAACAGATGTTCTGTATGGCATAAGGTTGAGGTCATGACGCGTCGTACCGAGGCGTCGCGCGAAACGGAGGCTCCGCAGATGGGCGACTACGGCCACGACCTGGTGTTCGGATCGTTCACCACGCCGGGCAGCGACGATCCGGACCGCACCGTCGGCCTCGCAGTCCTGGCCGAGCAGGTCGGGCTGGACCTGGTCACCTTCCAGGACCACCCGTACCAGCCGAGGTTCCTCGACACCTGGACGCTGCTGAGCTACGTGGCCGCGCGGACCAGTCGGGTGCACCTGTCGGCGAACGTCACCAACCTGCCGCTACGCCCGCCGGCCGTGCTCGCCCGCAGCGTCGCCAGCCTGGACCTGCTCAGCGGCGGCCGGGTCGAGCTCGGCCTCGGCGCGGGCGCGTTCTGGGAGGCCATCGAGGCGATGGGCGGCCGACGGCTGACCCCCGGGCAGGGAGTGCGGGCCCTCGAGGAGGCCATCGACGTCATCCGCCAGCTCTGGGACGCCGAGGCGCGGGGAGGAGTGCGGGTCGACGGCGAGTTCCATCGGGTCGTCGGCGCCAAGCGGGGCCCGGCCCCCGCGCACGCGGTGCCGATCTGGCTGGGCGCGTACAAGCCGCGCATGCTCGAGCTCACCGGCCGCCGGGCCGATGGGTGGCTGCCGTCGCTGGGCTACCTCCAGCCCGGTGATCTGGCCAAGGGCAACGAGATCATCGACGACGCCGCGCGGCAGGCCGGCCGCTCGCCCGGGGACGTCCGCCGGTTGCTCAACATCTCCGGCCAGTTCGCCTCCGCCGGGCGCGGCACGCTGCACGGGCCCACCGAGCAGTGGGCGCGGGAGCTGGCCGAGCTCGCGCTAAGCGACGGCATCAGCGCCTTCATCCTCGGCAGCGACGACCCCGACGACCTGCGCCGGTTCGCCGGTGAGGTGGCGCCCGCCGTCCGCGAGCTGGTCGCCGCCGAGCGCGACCGTGGCTCCGCGCCGGCGCGTTCCCCGGTCACCGAGCCGGCGGCCGTCGTCGAGCCCCCGGCGCGGCCGCGCGTGACAGGCGGCGCGTTCGCCGTCGTGCCGACCCCCGACGACGGGCGGCGGCTCAGCGACCAGCGCGTCTGGGACGAGTCGGCCCGGCCGAGCGGGCCCGCGCCCGACCCGACGCGCACCTACACCGCACAGGAGCAGGCGACCGGCCAGCACCTGGTGCAGGTGCACGACGGCCTGCGTGGCGAGCTGGCCCAGATCCACGATCTGATCGAGCAGGTCGCCGCCGGTGAGATCGACGCCGGCATGGCCCGGTCGCACATCAACACGATGACGATGCGACAGAACCGGTGGACGCTCGGCGCCTACTGCGAGTCCTACTGCCGCATCGTCACCACCCACCACACCATCGAGGACCAGGCGCTCTTTCCGCGGCTGCGGCAGGCCGACGCCCGGCTCCGCCCGGTCATCGACCGGCTGGAGCAGGAACACCACGTCATCCACGACGTCCTGGAGGGCGTGGACCGGGCCCTGGTCGCGTACGTCGGGGCGCCGGACGGGTTGGCCGAGCTGCGTGCGGCGGTCAACCTGCTGACCGACGCCCTGCTGTCCCACCTCAGCTACGAGGAGCGCGAGCTGGTCGAGCCGCTGGCCCGGCTGGGGGTGAGCTGACCGCGGCGATCCGGCTGGGCCGGGGGTTGCCCCGACCAATCTGAGAGACTACTTTCGAAACATGTCTCTCAAGAATCCGTTCGGGGATTTCGAGGTCACCGAGCCGCAGGCGCTGCGCGCGCTGGCCCACCCGGTCCGGCTGGCCATCCTCGACCGCCTCCAGCGGCACGGCCCCGCGACCGCCACCGGGCTCTCGCCGCACGTCGGCGCGACGCCGTCGGTGGTCAGCTGGCACCTCCGGCATCTCGCGACGTTCGGCCTGGTCACCGACTGGGAGGGCGCCACCAGCAAGCGGGAGCGCTGGTGGCAGGCGGCCGCCCGGGGCTTCCGCTTCACGCTGCCCGACGACGCCGAGGGGCAGGCCGCCGGCCGTCAACTGCGCGGCGAGATGTTCGCCCGGGCAGCCGACGCGCCGCAGCAGTGGCTGCTGCACGACGAGCCCCGGTTGGACGCCGAGTGGCGCGGGCTGGCCGGGGTGGCCGACACCCGGTTCGTGGCAACCCCCGACGAGCTGCGGCAGCTGGAGGACGCGATCGAGCAGCTGCTCGCCCCGTACGTACGGCGCAAGGACGAGCAGGAGTCACCGGCCGGCGCGCAGGTCGTCCGGATGCTGCGCTACCTGCTGCCCGAGCCCGGCGACGACCCGGCGACGTCGTGACCACCGTCGACACCGCGCCACCGCCGGCCCTGCACCGCGACCGGCGGTTCCGCACCTTCTGGATCGGCGAGACGATCTCCCAGTTCGGTGACCGGATCAGCGAGCTGGCGCTGCCGCTGATCGCCGTCTCCCTGCTCGCCGCGACCCCTGCGCAGGTCAGTGTCCTCACCGCGCTGATCTGGCTGCCCAACCTGCTGGGCCTGTTCCTGGGCGCGTGGGTGGACCAGCGCACCCGCAAGCGCCGGCTCCTGATCATCGCCGACCTGGTCCGCGCGGCGGTGCTGCTCAGCCTGCCGGTGGCCTACCTCTTCGACGCGGTCACCCTCACCCAGCTCTACCTGGTGGCGCTGCTGACCGGCGCCGGGGCGGTGCTGTTCGCCATGGCGCGCCAGGCGTTCTTCGTCGCGTTGGTGCCGCCGTCGGCCTACGTCGACGCGACCAGCAAACTGAGCATGAGCCGCGCCGTGTCCTTCATGGCCGGCCCTGCCGTCGGCGGTGGACTGGTCCAGGCGCTGAGCGCGCCGGTCGCCGTCATCGTCGACGCGGTGTCGTTCCTCGGGTCCGCGCTGCTGATCGGCCGCATCCCGGTGACCGAGGCGCCTCCGCCGCCACGGCGGTCGTCCACTCTCGGCCTCGTCCGCGAAGGTCTCGTGCTGGTGCTGCGCCACCCGGTGCTGCGCGCCGCGCTCGGCTGCACCAGCACCGTCAATTTCTTCTCCTTCATCGCCACCGCGTTGCTGGTGCTGTACGCGAATCGCGAACTCGACCTGTCCGCCGGCGCCATCGGCATCGCGTTCGGCGCCGGCGCGATCGGCGGGCTCGCGGGCGCGGCACTGGCGCCCCGGGTCTCCCGCGCCATCGGATTGGGCCGTACCGCGATGATCGGCGCGGTGCTCTTTCCCGCGCCGCTGGCGCTGACCGCGCTGGTGACCGGGCCGACCTGGGCGAAGGTGGCCACGCTGGCGGCCATCGAGCTGGTCTCCAGCGTCGGGGTGATGCTCATGGACGTCAACCTGAACGCCCTCATCACCGCGGTCACGCCCGACGACGCACGGGGCCGCCGGGCCGGCGCGTACGGCGCGGTCAACTACGGGATCCGGCCGCTCGGCGCGCTGGTCGGTGGCGCGCTGGGCACGACCATCGGGCTGCGGCCGACGCTCGTCGTCGCCGGCCTGGGCGGCGCGCTCGCCGTTTTCTGGCTGCTCGCGTCGCCGGTGCGCCACATCGCCAGCCTCGATACGGCGACCTGACCCCTCCGGCAGACCACCGGCCGTGCGGCGGGCGCCGCACCGCCGGTGGGGAGCGCCCGACGCCCAGGGGCCGCCATCGCCTGAGCGGCCCCGGGCAGCTCAGCCTGCGGGGGCCAGCAGCAACCGGGCCAACTCCGCGGGCTGGGAGACCATCGGCCAGTGGCCGGTGGCCATCGTGACCAGTCGCCAGTGCTCGCTGGTCAGCAGTTCGGCCACGGTGTCGTTGGGCTCGGGCCCGTCGAGCAGGCACTTGACGTACGTGGTCGGCAGCTCGCCGAGCGGGCGGGTCAGCACGGCCGGCTCGGTCAGCGTGGCGGCGGGGTGCGGGGTGAAGCCCTTGGTCAACCGGGCGACCTGCTCGTCGGTGAGCCCCTGGCCGTCGAGCTCGGCCGCGCTCAGCGGCGGCCAGTAGCCGCCGTTGTCGGCGAGCAACGACTCCAGCGCCGCCGGGCCCTGCCACCAGCCGGACGCGAACGACCCGCCGTCGACCGGCACCTCCGAGTCGACGAAGACCACCCGGCTCAGCCGGTCGCCGATCCGCCCGGCGGCCTGACCCACCGGGATGCCCGAGTAGCTGTGCCCGACCAGCACCACGTCGCGCAGGTCGCGCCGCTCGATCTCACCGACGATGTCCTGCACGTGGGTCTGCTGCCCGGCCGGCACACCCTGCTTCTCGGCGAGGCCGGAGAGGGTCAGCGGATGGGTGCCGTGGCCGGCCGCGCGCAGCGGCGGCAGCACCTCGTCCCACGCCCACGACCCCAACCACGCCCCTGCCACCAGTACGAATTCAGCCATGGACCGGACCCTAGCCGGGCCCTCCGACATCGCCGCCGCACCCGCCGAGCGTTCGTTCGTTCAGCAGTGGTCCAGTGCGGGCGGGCCGGCGTCGACCGGCATCCGGTAGATCCGGACCGGGTAGTCGACGGCGGCGCGCCCGCCGTTGAGCCCGGCGGTCAGGTGCAACTGGGCGGCCGGCAGCCAGAGCTGGGCGTCGGCGTCGATCCACATGGCGTCCACCCAGGCGAGCCGGGAGTCGGCGACGAGTGTGCGCACGGTGCGGTCCGGCGCCAGGGCGAGGATGCGCCGTCGTTCCACATCGCTGAGGTAGATGGTGCCGGCGGCGTCGATCGCCGTACCGCCGGTGCTCGGGGTGTCGAACCACCGTTCGACCCGCCGGCCCAGTTCGTCCGCGGACACCGACGGGTCGTCCAACCACCGGGTGCCGATGCGGGACATCCCGCCGGAGGCCGGTTGGTAGTACAGCCACCGGCCGTCGGGGGACACCTCCACCTGGTCGGCGTGCACGTGGACCTCGCCGCCGTCGGGGTCGCGCAGGGGACGGCCGTCCGCCACCAGGCGCCCGCCCACGGTGCTCGGATGTCCGTCCAGAACCCGCCTGGCCCGCCCCGAGTCGAGGTCGAGCACGATCAGGCCCGGCGAACCGGCGTCGGTCAGGTAACCGACGCCGTCGTGGAACCGGACGTCGTCGACGTAGCTGGTGGGGTGCACCGCCGACTCCAGGTGGTAGATCCGGTCGACCCGGTCGCTGTCCGGGTCGACCACGATCAGCCGGGCCCCGCCCGGGACCTGCCGGGTGCCGATCCCCGGCGCGCCCGCGTCGATGATCCACAGCCGGCCGTCCGGGCCGGCACGCAGCCCGTTGACGGTGACGAACGCGGCGTCCGGTGGCTGATCGGCCTGATTCCACGCGGCATCCGGGTACGGGTCGCGCCGGCCGTCCGGCAGTGCCTCGGCGACCCGCACGCCCGGCCCGTCCGCCGACGGGTAGCTCAGAAAGATGCGCCCCCGCAGGGTCGTCACGCCCGTGCACACCCGGTCCTCGGCGAGCACCGGCGTCAGTCGAGGGTCCTCCTCGGTGGGCAGCGTGGACACGGGACCGCTCCTCACTCGCCCGACGGCGTCGTGGGCTCCAACCGGTGGCCGGGGGAGCCGACCACCCGGCGCGCGGTATCCCCGGGTCGTGCCGCCCGAAACCGGCGGCCCGTGGGTCGCCGCCGACCGCCACCCGCCCGGCGGGGCGCTCAGCCGGGTGGCGGGGCCGGTCGGTCCACCAGGGCCGCGAGACGCTTCGGGGCGAGCAGGCAGTAGCTCTCGGTCAGCAGCTCGGCGACCTCGTCCCAGCCGGTGTCGTCGTCCACGACCATGCCGAGCACGGTCGGGCCCCACTCCGGCTTGTAGAAGGGATGCCCGCTGGCCACCAGCCCGGCGATCTCGTCGGGCGGTGAGCGGAAGATCAGCAGGCAGGTCGGGCGGTCCACGTCCGCGGCGCGCGCATGGGCGGCCTGGTGGTCGGGATCGACGGTGAGCACGTGGGCGAAGGTCCGCTTGCGGATCCGCCAGCGGGTGCCCACCCACGCCGGCTCCTCGTACGTCTCCGGCAGCCCGAGGCAGATCGGCCGCAGCCGGTCGAGGACCTCGGGTGGGACGTCTCCAGGTTCGGTCACGGTCCGCGACCCTAGCCGGGCGGTACGACAGGTCACCGTCTCGCACGGCGGTACGGGCGTACGGGACGTGTGTCGACGGACTAGCGAGTGAGCAGGGCAGACGTCAATAGACCTACGTGCATGAAATTGAGAGCGATCGGCATCCCGGGTCATCGGTGTCGGCTGATGGCCGTGACACCTACAGCGATGCCAGGATTGCTCGTGGTAACAAGTTCTGCCACACCGTTACGCGCCGTCGCCGTCGCGTCGACCGGGAGCCGATGTCGTGATCCGACCCAGCGGACAACTGTGACCGCCGTTCCGAACGCCGGCCCGGACCGTCCGACCAGTGTTCCCGCCGAGGTGCTGCGCCGGGCCGCCGCGTACCCCGAACGACCTGCGGTCGTCGACCGGCACGGCACCCTGCGGTACCGCGATCTGGTGACCGAGGCGACCGTCCTGGCCGGGGCTCTCGCCCGCGAGCTGCCCCCGCCGGCGACCGGACACCCGGACCCGGTCGTGGCGGTGCTGCAACCACGCACCGCCGCCGCGGTCGTCGGCCCGCTCGCCGCCATGTTCTGCGGCGCCGCCTTCCTGCCGCTGGACCCGTCGTCGCCGCCGGCCCGGATCGCCCAGATCCTGGCCGACGCGCGGTGCCGGGTCGCGGTCGCCGCCGAGGAGCTCGTCGAGCGACTGCCCGCCGGTGTCACCGTCGTCCGGGCCGGTCAGGAGGAGCACCTGCGGCTGTCCGAACCGGACGACCTGGCGTACCTGATCTCCACCTCGGGGTCGACCGGCCGTCCGAAGCAGGTCGAGGTCACCCACCGGAGCCTGTGGACCGTGCTGGACTGGTACGCGCGGTTCTTCCGGCTCGGCCCGGGGGTGCGCACCGCGGCCTTCGCCGGCCTGGCCTTCGACGCCGCCCTGCTGGACATCTGGGCGCCGCTGATCCGTGGCGCGACGGTGGTGCTCGCCGACGAGGAGGTGGCGCGGGACCCGGAGGGGATCGCCGAGGCCCTGCGCGGGGTGGAGCACTGCTTTCTCAGCACCCCGCTGGCCGAGCAGCTGCTGCGCTCCGACGTGGACACCGGCCGGCTGCGCACCCTGGCCACCGGAGGCGACCGGCTGCGGCTCTGGCCACCCACCGGCTTCGGCGCGGCGGTGCACAACCTTTACGGGCCCACCGAGGCGACCATCCTGGTCACCGCCACCGATGACCTGCGCCGCTACGCCGACCGGGGCGGGCCGCCGCCGATCGGCCGAGCGGTCGCGGGCGCCCTGCTGACCCTGGACGGCGAGGTCGAGGGGGAGCTGGTGATCGGCGGGCCGGTGCTGGCCCAGGGTTACCGGGCGGGCACCGAAACCGCCACGGCGTTCGGGACCGGCCCCGACGGCGTCTCGCGGCACTACCGGACCGGGGACGTCTGCCGCCGGGACGCCGCCGGTGAGCTGCACTTCGTCGGCCGCGTCGACGGCCAGGTCAAGATCCGTGGTCAGCGCATCGAGCTGCGCGAGGTGGAGAGCGCCCTGCTGGAGCTGCCCGGGGTCGGTCAGGCGGCCGCCGAGCCCGTGCACCGCGCCGGGGCGGCGCTGCTGGTGGCCTGGGTGACCGGTCCGGTCACACCCGAGGCGGTACGCGCCGGGCTGCGCGACCGGCTGCCCGCGGCGATGGTGCCGCACACGGTGGACGTCCGGGACGCTCTGCCGCTGACCCCGAACGGCAAGCTGGACCGGGCCGCGTTGCGTGCCGACACCGAGCGGTGCTGGTCGGCCGAGGACGCCGCCACACCGCCCTCGGCCGAAACGACGGTGACCGATCCGGCCGGGGCCGCGGTGGCCGAGGCGTGGCGGGCCGTCCTCGGCGCGCCCCCACGTCCGGAGGACGACTTCTTCCTGTCCGGCGGGGACTCGCTGCTCGCGGTGCGGCTCACCGCCCAGCTCCGGCAGGGGCTGCGGATCGAGGTACGGGCGGCGCTGCTCTACCAGCACCGCCGCTACGCCGACTACCTCGCCGCGGTACGGGCACTGGGCGCGGACGAGGCCGGTGCGACGCGGTGACCGGCACCCTGCTCACCCGCCTGCTCACCGCCGGCCGGCGGCGCCCCGAGGCGATCGCCGTGCACGCCGACGACGGCCGGGTCAGCTGGGGACGGCTGCTCGACCTGGCCGGTCGGTACGCCGCCAGCTACCGGGCGTACGGCGTCGGCCCGGGCCACCGGGTCGGAGTACTGCTCGAACCGGGGCCCCACGCGGTGGCCGCCGCGGTCGGCGCGTTCGCGGTGCGGGCGGCGTACGTGCCGCTGGACCCGGCCCAGCCGCCGGCCCGGATCGGCACGCTGGTCGACGTGGCCGACCCCCTGCTGGTGGTGGCCGAGTCCGCCGTGCCGGGGCGGCCGGTGCTCCGCCCGGCCGCCGTCGTCGGCCGACCGGGCTTGCCGCTCGCGGACATCGGGGCACCGTCCGACGTGGCGTACGTCGTGCACACGTCCGGCTCGACCGGCGTCCCGAAGGCGGTGCAGGTCGAGCACGCCAACCTGACCAACCTGCTCGTCGACCTGGACGAGCGGGCCCCGGTGCCGGCCGGGCACACCGGCACCTGGTGGACCCGGCCCTCGTTCGACGTGGCGATCTGGGAGTGCCTCGCGCCGCTGAGCCGCGGCGGGACCGTGCGGGTGGTCCCGGCCGCGGCCCGCCACGACGGTGCCGCGCTCGCCGCGTTCCTGGACGTGTGCGGGGCGCAGAGCGCCTACGTGCCGCCGGCGTTCCTGCCGGAGCTGCACGCGCTGCTGCGCGCCGAGTCGGGCGCGCTGTCCGGCCTGCGCCGGCTGCTGGTCGGGGTGGAGCCCATTCCCCGCTCACTACTGGAGGCGATCGCCCGCAGCCGGCCCAACCTCACCGTGGTCAACGGGTACGGGCCGGCCGAGACCACCGTCTGCTGCACCCTGTACGTGCTGCCCCACCACGGCGCGACGCCCGGCGAACGCACCCCGATCGGCACCCCGGTCCGGGGCACCACGCTGCTGCTGCGCCACGCCGACGGGTCGTACCACCGCACCGGCACCGGGGAGCTGGTCGTCGCGGGCGCGGCGGTTGCCCGAGGCTACCTGCGTGCGCCGGCCGGAGCCCCCGCGTTCATCGCGGACCCGACGCAGCTCGACCGTCGCGCCTACCGCACCGGCGACCTGGTACGCACGCTGCCCGACGGCAACCTGCTCTTCCTCGGCCGCGCCGACCGGCAGGTCAAGATCCGTGGGTTCCGGATCGAGCCGGCGGAGGTGGAGGCGGTGCTGCGCGGCCTGCCCGGGGTGCGGGACGTGGTGGTCGCCGCCCGGCGGCTCTCCGGAGCCGGTGACGTGCTGGTGGCGTACCTGGCGGTGGAGCCGGGCAGCGGGATCACCGAGCGCGCCGCGCGCGGGTACGCGGCCGAGCGGCTGCCGGCGTACGCGGTGCCGGCCGCGGTGCTGCTGCTGTCCCGGCTGCCGCTCACCCCGCACGGCAAGTACGACCATGACCAGCTCGCCGCCCAGCCACTGCCCGCTGGGGTGCCCGGCCCCGGCGCTCCCGCGAATCTGTCGGACGACCCGCTCGACACCGGGCGGCGGTCCGGGTCGCTGGAGCTGGTGCTGGCCACCTGGCGTCGGTTGCTGCCGGTGCGCGACGTCCGCGCCGGGGACAGCTTCGTCGCGCTGGGCGGCACCTCGCTGGCCGCCGCCCGCGCGGCGGCCTGGCTCAGCGAGCGCACCGGTGTCCCGGTGAGCGCCGGCGACGTGCTGCGGGCCGACGACGCCGCCACGCTCGCCCAACGGCTCGCCGGTCCGGCCGGACCCGATCCGGTCCCCGTCGGCGGAGCGGGCCCGGTCACCGCTGGCGGACGCGGCCCGGTCGGGGCGCGGCAGGCGCCACTGACCCCCGAGCAGCTCGGTGTCTGGCTGCACGACGAGCTCCACCCCGGCAGCACCCTCTACAGCGAGCCGGTCCGCTTCGGCACCGACGCGCCGGTGGACCTGCCCCGGTTGGTCGACGCGTTGCGCCGGGCGCTGGCCGGGCATCCCGCGTTCGGCGCCGGACTGCGGCTCGTCGACGGGCTGCCCGAGCTGGTGCTCGACCGGCACCGGCCGGAGGTGCGGGTGCGCCGGTTCGCCGACCCGGCCGAGCTCGACGCCGCCGTGCGGGCCCACGCCGAACGGCCCTTCGACACCACCGCCGAACCGCTGCTGCGCTGCGCGGTGCTCACCACCGGGCGGCGTACCGAGGTGCTGCTGGTCTGGCACCACCTGGTGGTGGACGCCTGGTCGCTGCGGCTGCTCCTGGCCGACGTCACCCGCTGCCACGCCGACCCGGCCTGGTCGCCTCCGGTGTCCGCCACCACGGTGTGCGACCTGGGGCTGCGCCGGTCGGCGTGGGTGGCGGGCGAAGCGGGCCAGGCAGCCGTCGCGGCGGCCGTGGCCCGGGTCCGCGACGTGCCGGAGCCGGCGCCCGCCGCCCACGCCGGGCGGACCGTGCTGACCCGGCCGGTGCGGGCGTCGGCCGCCGCGCTGTCCCGTCCCGGCGGCGGCACCGCCACCGAACTGGTCGCCGCCGCGTACGCCCGCGCCCTGGGCGGGCTGCTGGACCGGGACACCGTGCTGATCGGCTGCGCGAGCGACACCCGCCGGGCCGCCGACGAGTTCGACGTCGCCGGGTACGCGGTGAACACCGTCCTGCTGCGCTGCGACGACGTGCGAGCCGGTGACTGGGCCGACCTCGTCGACCGGGTCGGCGGGCACCTGCGGCGGGTGGCGGCCGAGCAGGCCCCGTTCGCCGGGGTGGCGCGGGAGGTACGGCGCGGCACCGGAGCGCCGCCGGGGACCTACCCGACGTGCTACCTCGACTCGGTGGAGGAACCGGAGCTGGTCACCGGCGCGGTTCGCTGGCAGCGGCGGGAGCTGCACCGCGCCGCGAACCGCTTCCCACTCTGCCTCACCCTGCGCCACGCGGCGTCCGGCGCGCTGTCGATCCTCGTCGAGGCCGATGGCGGGCTGCTCGACCGGCCCGCCGTCACAGCGCTCGCCACCGCCGTCACCGATCAGCTCGAGGCGTACGCACAAGGAGATCCTGATGGCACGGACGATCGCGTTGCAGCAGGTCGCCGACGGACGGGCCGGGTGCCTGCTGACGATTGAGTTCCCCGGCGACTCCACCGGGGCCGGCCTGGCCGCGGCGCTCGCCACGGCCGAGACGGACGCCTCGCGCGGCCACCGGCCAGCCGGTATCGACCGGCACCAGGTGTGGCGGCTGGACCCGGTGACCAGTGTGGAGCTGGACGGCGGGCTGCCCGACCACGCCACCCTGGCCAACGCCGCCTCGGCCGAGTTCCTGCGCCGCCGGCCAACCGGCTCGGGCCCGCTCACCGTGGTCGGCTACTGCAGCGCGGCGATCTTCGCCGGGCACCTGACCCGAGCCCTGGTCGAGGCCGGGTCGCCACCGGACGCGCTGGCCCTGGTGGCGGCAACCGTGCCCGACGAGCGGGCCGCCTGGCGGGAGTACGCCACGCTGCACCGCAAGCTGACCGGCGAGGCCGCGCCGCCGCCCGTCCCGGCCGAGCCGCACGTGGTCGTCGCGCGCTGGCGGGCCGAGCTGGGCGGGCACGCCCGCGCGTTCGTCGCCGCGCAGGGCTTCCCGCCGGCCGAGGCGGAGACCGCCGCGCAGGAGATCACCGGCCGCTACCTGGCCTGGCTGTGGTTCCTGCTGGACGCCGCCCGGGCCGGCGAGGCACGGGTGCCCTGCCCGGTCACCGTGCTGGCCGACGACGCGCAGGCTCTCGACCGGCTGGCGTACCGGCCGGCCGTCGCGGCCTCTCGCCCGGCGACGGGCCACACGACATCACCAGACCACAGCGGCGCCGGCGTGGGAGCCGGCGCGGACGACGGGGGAACAGCATGACGACGAACGGACAACCGGTACGGGCCGACGCACTCGGACGGGTCGTCGCGGACGCCTGGGGAGCGGCGTTGGGCGTGGACGGGCTCACCGGACAGGACCACTTCTTCGAGCGCGGCGGCGACTCGCTCGCCGCCGCCCGGATGGCCGCGCGGCTGCGTACCGCGCTGGACGTGCGGGTGCCCCTCAACGCGGTCTTCGAGCACCCCAGCCTGGGTGGGTTCACCACGGCGCTGCGCGCCGAGCACGGACCGGCGGTGGACGAGGCCGCCGCTCTGTACCTGAGCGTGCTCGCCTGCTCGGACGCGGACGCCGAGGCGCTGATCGGACGCCTCGATGACTGACCTGCTCTCGCCGCGCAAGGCCGCGCTGCTGGCGGCGCTGCGCGCCCGCCGGGCCGCCGAGACCACCGAGGCATCCGCCACCCCGGACGGCACCGGGCACGGGCCGGCGGGTTCCCGGGTGGTCTCCGCCGGTCAGCGGCAGATGTGGTATCTCGACCAGGCGACGCCGGGCGACCCCGCGTACCTGGCGCCGGTGGCGTACCGGCTGCGCGGGCCCCTGAACGTGCCGGCCCTCGCCGTGGCCGTGGACGCCCTGGTGGCCCGGCACGAGCCGTTGCGCACCACGCTGCGCCTCGACGACGGCGACCTGGTGCCGGTGCTGCGGCCGCCCGGCACCGGGTTGCTGCGGCTCGCCGACCTGACCGGCCTGCCCGGGGCGGCCCGGGAGGCCGAGCTGAACGCCCGGCTGGCCGCCGAGGCCGCCACCCCGCTCGACCTGACCGACGGCCCGGTGCTGCGGGCCACCCTGTTCCGGCTCACCGACACCGAGCACGTGCTGGCGCTGACCGTCCACCACGTCGCGGTCGACGAGTGGTCGCTGCGGATCGCGGCAGCCGAGCTCGCCGAGGGGTACGCCGCACACCAGGCCGGACGGCCACCCGAGGTGCCCGACCTGCCGATGTCCTACCAGGACTGGGCCGGGCGTCAGCGGCGCTGGTTGGCCGGCCCGCAGGCCGCCGCGCAGCGGGACTGGTGGCGGGAGCGACTGGCCGGCGCGCCCCCGGTGCCCGAGCTGCCCGGCGGCCTCGCCCGGTCGACCGCGCCCATCAACGCGGGCGCTACCCTGGTCGTGCCGCTGGACGTACCGACGGAGACGCTGCGGGCGGCCTGCCGCCGGCTCACCGTCACCCCGTACCTGCTGCTGTTCGCCGCGTTCCAGGTGCTGCTGGCCCGCTGGACCGGCAGCGACGACGTGCCGGTCGGCACCCCGGTCGGCAACCGCCGCGACCCGGACACCGAGCCGCTGGTCGGCCTGCTCGTCAACACCCTGGTGATCCGCGCCGACCTGACCGGCGACCCCAGCTTCGCGGAGCTGACCACCCGGGTCCGCGCCGCCGTGCTCGCCGCGCAGGAGCGCCAGGAGCTGCCGTTCGAGGAGCTGGTCGCCGTCGCCCGCCCGGCCCGCCGCGCCGGGCACGACCCGCTGTTCCAGGTGATGTTCCTGTACGCGGACGCCACCGCGCCGCCGCCGCTGCCCGGCATCGAGGTGAGCCCGATCGAGGTCCCGACGGCCACCGCCAAGTTCGACCTGACCGTGGCGGTACGGCCCGGCCCCGGCGGGCTGGAGGCCGCGCTGGAGTACCGCACCGACGTGTTCGACGCCGCCACGATGGACCGGTTCGCCGCGGCCTTCCGTACCCTGCTCGCCGACCTGCTCGCCGACCCGGACGCTCCGGTGCGCGCCGCCCGGCTGCTCACCGACGCCGACCGCGAGCTGATCCTGCACACCTGGAACGACACCGCCACCGACGCACCCGAGGTCGGCTCGGTGCACGCCCTGATCGAGCGGCAGGCCCGCCGCCACCCCGACGCGGTGGCGGTCACCGACGGGGCGCGGACGTTGACCTACCGCGAGGTGGACGTCCGGGCCGACGCGCTCGCCGCGACCCTGCGCGAGCGCGGCGTCGGCGTCGGCGACCTGGTGGGCATCCTGCTCGACCGCACCGGCGCGCTGCCGGTGGCGATCCTCGCGGCGCTCAAGGCCGGCGCCGGGTACGTGCCGCTGGATCCGGCGCACCCGCCCGCCCGGCTGCGCTGGGTGCTCGACGACACCGCCGCGCGGGTGGTGCTCACCTCGGCCGCGCTGCGCTCCCGGCTGCCGGCCGGCCCGGCCGAGCCGGTCGAGGTGGACCTGAGCGCGCCGGTCACGCCACCCGACAGCGTGCCCCCGGTGCCGGTCGGCCCCGACGACCTGGCGTACGTCATCCACACCTCCGGGTCCACCGGGCGCCCCAAGGGCGTGCTGGTCACCCACGAAGGCGTGGTCAACTACCTGCGCTGGGCCGCCGCGGCGTACCGGATCGGGCCGGGCGACGAGGTGCCGGTGCACTCCTCGGTCGGCTTCGACCTCACGGTGACCAGCCTGCTGGTGCCGCTGGCCGCCGGCGGCACCGTGCACCTGCTCGACGACGACGCGGGCCGGGCCGGCCTCGGCGCGGCGCTGCTCGACCGGACCAGCCCGTACGGCCTGGTCAAGCTCACCCCGGCCCAGTTGGAGATCGTCAACCGGCAGGTCACGGAGGCCGGGGCGCCCGGCCGGACCCGGCTGTTCGTGATCGGCGGGGAGAACCTGCGCGCCGACCAGGTCGCGCTCTGGCGGGCGCACGCCCCGGGCACCCGGCTGATCAACGAGTACGGCCCGACCGAGACGGTGGTCGGCTGCGCCGTGTACGAGGTCGGCCCGGACACCCCGCAGCACGGCTCGGTGCCGATCGGCCGGCCGATCGCGAACACCCAGCTGTACGTGCTGGACGACCGACTCGACCCGGTCCCGGCCGGCCTGCCCGGCGAGTTGTACGTCGGCGGGGCCGGCGTGGCCCGCGGCTACCTCAACCGGCCCGGCCTGACCGCCGACCGGTTCGTGCCAGACCCGTTCGGGGGCGGCGGACGGCGGCTCTACCGCACCGGTGACCTGGCGCGGTACCGCCCGGACGGCACGCTGGAGTTCCTGGGCCGCGCCGACCGGCAGATCAAGCTGCGCGGCCACCGCATCGAGCCCGGCGAGGTGGAGGCGGCGCTGCGCCGGCTGCACCCCGCTGCTGACGTCGCTGTCGTGCTGCGGCACGACGACCCGGACGACCCTCGGCTGGTCGCCTACCTCACCGGCGACCCGGATCGGGCCGCGCTGCGCGCCGGTCTGCGCGCGGAGCTGCCGGAGCACCTGGTGCCGGCCGCCTTCGTGGGCGTACCCGCCCTGCCGCTGACCGGCAACGGCAAGCTCGACGCGTCCGCCCTCCCCGCACCGGCGGCGGACGGCACCGACAGCGGGCGCCCGCCGACCAGTGCCCCGACCGATGCCAGCGGGACCGTGGGTGCTCCCGACGACGAGCGGCGTCGGCCGGCGGTGGGCGCGGGGGCGTCGGCCGGCGACCGGGCGGAGGCCCGGAGGTTGGTGGCCGAGGTGTGGCGCGAGGTGCTCGGCGTGCCCCGGGTCGGCGAGCGGGACAACTTCTTCGACCTCGGTGGACACTCGCTGCGGCTGCTGGCCGTCCACCGGCTGCTGGTCGACCGGCTCGGGCCGGTGGTGACGGTCACCGACCTGTTCCGGCACACCACCGTCGAGGCGCTGGCCGACGTGCTGGCCAACGCCGCGTCAACCGTCCTGGCTGACCCCGCCGCGGAACGTGCCCGGGTGGCGCCCCGGCCGGTACCGGCGCCCACCCGGACCGCGCCGCCGGCCGACGCGATCGCCGTGGTCGGGATGGCCTGCCGCTTCCCCGGGGCCCGGACGCCCGAGGAGTTCTGGCGGATCATCCGCGACGGCGTCGACACGGTCCGCGAGTTCAGCACCGTGGAACTGCTCGCCGACGGAGCCGACCCCGCACTCGTCGACGACCCGGCGTACGTGCGCCGGGGCAGCGAGCTGGCCGACATCGACCGCTTCGACGCGGCCTTCTTCGGTTTCACGCCCCGGGAGGCGCAACTGCTCGACCCGCAGCACCGGTTGCTGCTGGAGTGCGCCTGGGAGGCGTTGGAACGCGCCGGGCACGACCCGGAGGCGTACCCGGGGCAGGTGGGGCTGTTCGCCGGCTCCGGGCGTAGCACCTACCTGCTGGAACACCTGCTCACCGACCCGGACCTCGTGGACGCGGTGGGCGGCTACCAGCTCGCGCTGAGCAACGACAAGGACTTCCTGACCAGCCGGGCGTCGTACAAGCTGAACCTCACCGGGCCGAGCGTCAGCGTCAGCACCGCCTGCTCCAGTTCGCTGGTCGCCGTGCACCTGGCCCGTCAGAGCCTGCTCACCGGCGAGTCCGACCTGGCGGTCGCCGGCGGTGTGAGCGTCGTCCCGGCGCAGCGGCGGGGCTACCTGCACCACGATGGCGGCCTGTTCTCACCGGACGGGCACTGCCGGCCGTTCGACGCCGATGCCCGGGGCGCCATCGCGGCCAGCGGCATCGGGCTGGTCGTCCTGCGCCGACTCACCGACGCGATCGCCGACGGCGACCTGATCCACGCCGTCATCCGCGGCTCGGCGGTGAACAACGACGGCGCCCGGCGGGCCGGCTACTCCGCCCCCGGTGTCGCCGGGCAGGTCGAGGTGGTCAGCCGGGCGCTGGCCACCGCCGGCGTGAGCCCGCGCGACATCGGCTACCTGGAAGCGCACGGCACCGGCACCCTGTTCGGCGACCCCATCGAGGTCAACGCGCTCACCGAGGCGTTCCGGCGCGGCACCGCCGACCGGCAGTTCTGCGCGCTCGGTTCGGTCAAGGCCAGCATCGGGCACACCGACGCCGCCGCCGGGGTGGCCGGGCTGATCAAGGCCGTGCTGGCGTTGCGACACCGCACGCTGCCGCCGGCGGTGAACGTCCGGCGGCCCAACCCGGCGATCAACCTGGCGGACAGCCCCTTCGATCTGCCGGCGCAGGCCCGGCCCTGGCGGGCCGACGGTCAGCCCCGCCGGGCAGCCGTCAGCTCATTCGGAATGGGCGGCACCAACGCGCACCTCGTGCTGGAGGAGGCGCCCGAACCGGCCACCCCGCCCGCCCCGACACCGGTCGGGCCGGAGCTGCTGGTGCTCTCCGCGCGGACGTCCGCCGCGCTGGAGCGGGCCACCGACGCGCTGCGGGGACATCTCGACGCGTACCCCGGGCTGGGGTTGCCGGAGGTGGCGGCGGCGTTGGGCCGGCGGCAGTCGATGGCGTACCGGCGGGCCGTGGTCTGCGGCGACCGCGCTGACGCGGTCGACGCGCTGGCCACGCCGGAGCGGCTGCTCAGCGCCGCGTCGGACCGGACCGACGCGGGGCTGGCCTTCGCCTTCCCGGGCCACGGCACGCAGCATCCCGGGATGGGGGCCGGGCTGTACCGGGCCGAGCCCGGCTACCGGGCCGTGGTGGACGAGTGCGCGGACCTGCTGCGCGGGCCGCTCGGGCTGGATCTGCGCCGGGTGCTCGTCCCGGAATCGGACGACCTCGACGTCGCGTCGCGACTGCTGGCCGAACCCCGGATCATCCAACCCGCGCTCTTCGTCACCGAGTACGCGCTCGCCCGGCTGCTCCTCGACCGGGGGCTGCGGCCCGAGCTGCTGGTCGGGCACAGCCTCGGCGAGTACGTGGCCGCCTGCCTCGCCGGGGTCTTCGACCTCGCCGACGCGCTGCGGCTGATCTGCGCCCGCAGCCGACTGTCCCAGTCCACCGAGCCGGGGGCGATGCTGGCCGTCGCCCTGCCCGAGGCGGGCATCGCCGCGCTGCTCGGCCCGGAAATCTCACTCGCGGCGGTCAACGCGCCCGAGTTGTGTGTGTTGTCCGGCCGCCCGGCGGCACTGGACGCGTTGGCCGCTCGACTGCGCGCCGAGAAGGTCGAGTACCAGCCGCTGCCGGCCGACCGGGGCTTCCACTCCGCGCTGCTCGACCCGGTGCTCGACGAGTTCCGGGCCGAGGCCCGCCAGGTCACCTACCGGGCGCCCCGGCTGCCGTTCCTGTCCAATGTGACCGGAGCAGAGGCCACCGCCGAGCAGGTCACCGACCCGGAGTACTGGGTGCGGCACCTGCGCGGCACGGTTCGCTTCGCCGACTGCGCCGCGCTGCTGGCCCGAACCGAACTGATGGTCGCCGAGGTCGGCCCGGGGCACACCCTCGGCGGGCTGGTCGGCCAGGCCGGCGTCGCACCACACCGGGTGGTGCCGGTGATGCGCCACCCCCGCGGCGACGGCGACGACCAACGGATCGCGCTGACGGCGGTGGGTCGGCTGTGGCTGGCCGGGGTGCCAGTCGACTGGTCCGCCTTCCACGGCGGACCGCGGCGCCGGGTGGAGCTGCCGACCTACCCGTTCGAGCGGCAACGGCACTGGATCGAGCGCGGCGCACGGACGCAGCTGGCCAGCGGCGTCGCCGCCACGGCCGAGCCGGAGCCGACGGACCTGGCGACCGGCAACCGGCCGGCGCTGCCGAACGCCTTCGTGGCACCCCGCGGCCCGGCCGAGCGGGCCGTGGCGGCGATCTGGACGGAGCTGCTGGGCATCGCACCGGTCGGTGCGCACGACGACTTCTTCGCGCTGGGCGGGCACTCGTTGCTCGCCACTCAGCTCGTCGTACGGGTGCACGCCCGGCTCGGGGTGGCGCTGCCGATCGAGACGGTCTTCGCGACGCCGACCGTCGCCGGCATCGCCGCCGCGTTGCCCACCACCGTCGAGCCGGCGGCGGGCGACGCCGAGGCCCCGCCAGCCCCTGCCGTGGGCGTCGAGCCCCCGCCCCAGCCGTCCGAGCGCATCCCGCGTGGCCCGGCCGGCCCCGCGCCGGTCTCCTCCGGCCAGCGCCGGCTCTGGTTCCTCGAACAGGTCCACGACCAGGTGGCGTACGTGGCGTTCAGTGCCCTGCGCCTGCACGGCGACCTGCGCGTGGACGTGCTGGGCGCCGCGCTCACCGAACTGGTCCGCCGTCACGACGTGCTGCGGACGGTGTTCGAGCCGGGGCCGGACGGCGGCGACCCGGTGCAGGTGGTCCGCCCCGCCGAACCGGTGCCGCTGGCCGTGCGGGAGCTGCCCGCCGGCCCGCCCGAGGCGGACGGCGACCTCGCCGAGCGGGAACGCGTCGCGCTCGTCGCGGTGGCCCGCGAGCCGTACGACCTGGCCACCGGCCCGCTGTTCCGCCCGGTGCTGTTCCGCAGCGCCCCCGACCGGCACGTGCTGGCGCTCGGCATGCACCACATCGTCTCCGACGGCTGGTCGCTCGGGGTGATCCGGGCCGAACTCGGCGCCCTCTACGACGCGTACCTGGCCGGCGCGCCATCGCCGCTGCCCGAGCTGCCGGTGCGCTACGCCGACTACGCCCGCTGGCAGCGGACCCGCGCCGACGCCGATGACGGCCTCGCCTACTGGACGCGGCAGCTCGCCGGCGCGCCCACCGCCGTGGAGCTGCCCACCGACCGGCCCCGACCGCCGGTGCAGTCCTTCGACGGGGCGGTGGCCCGACGTACCCTCCCGGCGGAGCTGATCGAGCAGGTCCGGGAGCTGGGGCGGCGGCACGGGGCCACGCTCTACATGACGGTGCTCGCCGCCGTGCAGACGCTGCTGTACCGCTACACCGGCCAACGCGACGTCTGCGTCGGTTCGCCGGTGGCCGGCCGGGTCCGCGCCGAGCTGGAGCCGCTGGTCGGCTTCTTCCTCAACAGCCTCGTGCTGCGGACCACGCTCGAGGACGGGTGGGGCTTCGGACGGCTGCTCGAGGACGTCCGCCGCACCGCGCTGGCCGCGTACGACCATCAGGAGGTGCCCTTCGAGCGGGTGGTGGACGCCCTCGACGTGCCTCGCGGCCTGAGCCGCAACGCGCTGTTCCAGGTGATGGTGAACCTGCTCAACCTGCCGGACGAGCCGTTGACGATGGGCGGGCTGCGCGCCGAGCCGCTCAGCGTGGAGAACGGCACCGCCCAGGTCGACCTCACCCTCTATGCGTACGACCGGCCGGAGGGGCTGCTCTGCTGCCTGGAGTACACGACCGCGCTCTACGACGAGGCCACCGCCCAGCGGATGCTGGCACACCTGGAGCAGCTGCTGCGCGGGGTGGTCGCCGAGCCGGAACGGCCCCTGACCGAGGTGGAGATCCTCACCCCGGCCGAGCGGGAGCGACAGCTCGTCGCCTGGAACGACACCGACCGGCCGGTGCCACCGGTGACGCTGACCGCGCTGGTGCAGGAGCAGGTGGCCCGCACCCCGGAGCGGCCGGCGGTCACCTTCGGGTCGACGACCCTGACGTACGCCCAGCTCAACGTGCGCGCCAACCGGCTCGCCCGGCGGCTGCGCCGCGTCGGGGTGGGGCGGGACACCACCGTGGCGGTGTCGCTGGAACGCTCCGCCGACCTGCTGGTCGCGCTGCTCGCCGTGCTCAAGGCCGGCGGCGCGTACGTGCCGCTGGACCCGTCGTACCCGCTGGACCGGCAGCGCTGGGTGCTCACCCACAGCCAGGCCGTCGCGCTGGTCACCGAGGCCGGGCCGGCGGAGTCCTTCGCCGACTTCCCCGGCCCGGTGCTGCGGGTCGACGCCCCCGGCGACGCCGTCGAGTCCTGCCATGACCTGGAGCCGGTGACCACACCGGACGACCTGGCGTACGTGCTCTACACCTCGGGGTCGACCGGGCGGCCGAAGGGAGTGCGGGTCAGTCACGCCTCGGTGGTGAACCTGCTGACCGCGATGGCGGACGCCCCCGGGCTGAACGCCGACGACACCCTGGTCGCGCTGACCACGTTCGCCTTCGACATCTCGGTGCTGGAGCTGTTCCTGCCGCTCGTGGTGGGTGCCCGGGTGGTCGTCGCCGGTCGGGACGTCGGCTACGACGCGGGGGCGCTGGCCGAGCTGCTGCGCGCCGAGGAGGCCACCGTGCTCCAGGCCACCCCGGCGACGTGGCGGCTGCTGCTGGCCGCCGGCTGGACCGGGCAGCCGGGCCTGCGGGCGCTCTGCGGCGGGGAGGCGCTGCCCGCCCCACTGGCCCGCGACCTGGCCCCCCGGGTCGCCGAGCTGTGGAACATGTACGGCCCGACCGAGGCGACCATCTGGTCCACCGTGGCCCGGATCGACGCCGACGCCGACGTCACCATCGGCCGTCCCATCGCCAACACCCGGGCGTACGTCCTCGACGGGGCCCTTCGGCCGGTGCCGGTGGGGGTGGTCGGCGAGCTGTACCTCGGCGGCGCCGGGGTGGCGCGGGACTACCTCGACCAGCCGGCGCTGACCGCGGACCGGTTCCTGCCCGACCCGTTCGACGCCCGGCCCGGCGCCCGGCTCTACCGCACCGGCGACCTGGCCCGGTACCGCCCGGACGGCCGGCTGGAGTGTCTGGGCCGCAACGACTCGCAGGTCAAGGTGCGCGGCTTCCGGATCGAGCTGGGTGAGATCGAGGCGGCCCTGCATCGGCACTCCGCCGTGCGGGAGAGCGCCGTCGTGGTCCGCGACCTGGACTCCGAGCCGGCCCTGGTCGGCTACCTGGCGTTGAACGCCGGCGCGGACGACCCGGGTGCCGGCGGCTGGCGGGCGTTCCTGCGCGACTGGCTGCCCGACCACATGGTGCCGGCGGTGTTCGTGCGCCTCGACGCGCTGCCGCTGACCGCGAACGGCAAGCTCGACCGGGCCGCGCTGCCGGCGCCGGAGCGCGGCGGCGCTCGTACCGGAGTCGAGCTGGCCGCGCCGGCCACGCCGGTGCAGGCGGCGCTCGCCGAACGCTGGGCGCTGGTGCTCGGCTACGACCGGGTGGGCATCGACGACGACTTCTTCGACCTGGGTGGGGACTCGTTCACCGCGATCCGGGCGCTGGCCGGCAGCGAGCCGCCGATCAGCGTGCTGGACCTGTTCCGCCACCCCACCATCCGGGGACTCACCGCGCACCTCGACGCGGACGCCGGCGCGCCGGCGCGGCTGTGGCACGAGCTGACCCCGTCGCGGAACGCCGCGCCGGCGGTGACCGTGCTCTGCGTACCGTTCGCCGGCGCCGGCGCGGTCATCTTCCAACCGCTGGCCTCGGCCATGCCGGACCAGGTGGCCCTGCTCGCGCTGCAACGACCGGGGCACGACCTGAACCGGCCGGACGAGCCGGGGCTGGAGATGGACGAGCTGGTCGACGCGTGTGTGGCGGAGGTGACCGCGGGCGTCAGCGGGCCGGTGATCATCTACGGGCACTGCATGGGTGGCGCCACGGCCGTGGAGTTGGGCCGACGGCTGGAACTGGCCGGCGTCGACCTGCGTCGGGTGGTGATCGGCGGGCACTTCCCGGCACCCCGACTGCCGGGCCGGCTCGCCGGTTGGTTCCGGCGGATCTTCCCGCTCGAGCGGTGGACCTCGAAGCGGCACGCGCTGGACTTCCTGCGCGCCATGGGGTTCTTCACCGACGTGCTCGACGAGCGGGAGAAGGACTTCCTGATGACGGTCTTCCTGACCGACAGCCGGATGGGGGAGGAGTACTACACCGGCGCGTACGCCACCGGGCCGGAAAGCCGGCTCGCCACGCCGCTGGTCTGTGTGATCGGCACGAAGGACCGGGCCACCGAGCTGTACGAGGAACGCTATCTGGAGTGGACCTACTTCGCCGACACGGTGTCCCTGCGCACGATCGAGGGCGCCGGCCACTACTTCCAGAAACACCAGGCGCCCGAACTCGCCGACATCATCCTGGCCGAGCCCGCTGAGCCGACCGAGCCCGCTGAGCCGACCGAGCGTGTGTCGGCGGGTGTTCCCGAGCCGGGCGCCCGGCTCGCCGGCCGGGCCGACGCCGGGCTCGGGGTGTTCTTCGCCGTCGCGTTCGGGCAGCTCGTGTCGCTGATCGGCACCGGGCTGACCGGTTTCGCGCTGGCGCTCTGGGTCTACCAGCGCACCGGCTCCATCTCCTGGTTCGCGGTGGCGTCGGTGCTGGCCCTGCTGCCCGCCGTGGTGCTGTCCCCGATCGCCGGCGCGGTGGCCGACCGGTGGAACCGCCGGCTCATCATGATCGCCGCGGACACGTTCGCGGCCTGCGGCACGGTCACCCTGGCGGTGCTGCTCTGGTTCGGCCGGGCGCAGCTCTGGCACGTGTTCGCCGCGCTCACCGTCAGCGCGATCGCCACCGCGTTCCAACAACCCGCGTACCTGGCCGCCGTGACGCAGTTGGTGCCCAAGCGCTACTACGGCCGGGCCAACGGCATCATCTCGCTGGGCGCGGCGACCAGCACGGTGGTCGCCCCGCTCGCCGGTGGTGCGCTGGTGGTCGCGATCGGGCTGCGCGGCATCGTCCTGCTCGACCTGGCCACCTTCGCCGTGGCGGTCGGCATCAACCTGGCCGTGCGCTTCCCCGACCGGCTGTTCAAGCGGCGCGAGGAGTCGTTCGGCCAGGAGGTGCTGGGCGGCTGGCGGTTCATCGCCCGCCGGCACGGGCTGCTCGCGATGATCATGCTCACCGCCGCGCTCAACTTCTTCTTCGCCATGGTCGAGGTGCTGGCAACCCCGCTCACCCTGTCCTTCGGGGACCCTTCGATGCTCGGCGTGGTGCTCGCCTCCGGCGGCGCCGGGCTGCTGCTCGGCAGCATCGCGATGGGCGTCTGGGGCGGCACGACCCGGCGGATGACCGGCATCCTGTCCAGCGTGCTGCTGCTCGCGGTCGCCATGGTCACCGTCGGCCTGCGGCCGGAACCGATCTTCCCGGCGCTCGGCCTGTTCGGTCTGGGGTTGACCTCGGCGCTGGTCAACAGCCACTGGTTGGCGATCGTCCAGGCCAAGGTGGGGCTGGAGTTGCAGGGCCGGGTCCTGGCCACCACGCTGATGCTCTCCTGGCTGATGGTGCCCGCCGGGTTCCTCTGCGCCGCCCCGCTGGCCGAGCGGGTGTTCACCCCGCTGGCGTCCGCCGACGGCGTCACCGGTCAGGTGCTGGGTGTCCTGATCGGCCACGGGCCGGGTCGGGGCATCGCCCTGACCGCCGTGGCGGCCGGCCTGTGCACGCTCGCGCTGGCCGTGGTCGGGTGGGCGTACCGGCCGATCCGGCGCCTGGAGGACGAACTGCCGGACGCTGACCCGGGCACCGTCGTGCTCAGCGACAAGGACCGGATCCAGGAGCTGGCCGACCGCCAGCTCGCCGAGCTGGCCGGGCGCCGTTGACCCCGCCGCCGGTGGTGTACGCCCGGTCGATCGGTCAGGATGGGCCGGGGCGTCGCCGGGCTGGCGCCCCGCACCGAGTGACCGCCGTGCCCGTTGAGGAGTGCCGTGCCGTCCACCCTGCTCTCCCGCCGCGACCTGGACTTCCTGCTGCACGACTGGCTGCGGGTGTCCGAGCTGGTCGAGCGCCCCCGCTACGCCGAGCACTCCCGGGAGACCTTCGACGACGCCCTCGACCTCGCCGAGCGGGTCGCGACCGAGCAGTTCGCACCGCACAACCGGGCCGCCGACCTCGCCGAGCCGACCTTCGACGGGCAGCGGGTACGGCTGATCCCGCAGGTCCGCGCGGCGCTGGACAGCTTCGCCGACACCGGCCTGCTCACCGCCGGGCTGGACGCCTCGGTCGGCGGCCTGCAACTGCCGCACGCCGTCGCGGCGGCCTGCTTCACCTGGTTCCAGGCCGCCAACGTCGCCACCTCGGCGTACCCGTTCCTCACCCTGGGCAACGCCAACCTCCTGCTGGCGCACGGCAGCGCGGAGCAGGTCGACACCTACGTACGACCCATGCTGGAAGGCCGGTTCTTCGGCACCATGTGCCTGTCCGAGCCGCACGCCGGCAGCTCGCTCGCCGACATCACCACCCGCGCCGAGCCGCAGCCGGACGGCACGTACCGGCTCTTCGGCACCAAGATGTGGATCTCCGGCGGCGATCACGAGCTGGCCGAGAACATCGTCCACCTGGTGCTGGCACGGATTCCCGGCGGCCCGCCCGGGGTGAAGGGGATCTCGCTGTTCATCGTGCCGAAGGTGCTGGTCGGGCCGGACGGCTCGCTCGGCGACCGCAACGACGTGGCGCTGGTCGGGCTCAACCACAAGATGGGCTTCCGGGGCACCACCAACACCCTGCTCAGTTTCGGTGACGGCGGCCACGCCCCCGCCGGTCGCCCCGGCGCGGTCGGTCATCTGGTCGGGCCGCCGCACCAGGGGCTGGCCCAGATGTTCCACATGATGAACGAGGCGCGCATCGGGGTGGGCGCCGGCGCCACCGCGCTCGGCTACACCGGCTACCTCAAGAGCCTGGCGTACGCCCGCGAACGGCCGCAGGGCCGGCCGGTCGGCGCCAAGGACCCGGGCACGCCGCAGGTGCCGATCATCGACCACCCCGACGTACGACGGATGCTGCTGGCTCAGAAGAGCTATGTGGAGGGGGCGCTGGCCCTGGTCCTCTACTGCGCGCGGCTGCTCGACGAGGAGAAGACCGCCCCGGCCGAGGCCGACCGCGAGCGGGCGCACCTGCTGCTGGACGTCCTCACCCCGATCGCCAAGAGCTGGCCGTCACAGTGGTGCCTGACCGCGAACGACCTGGCGATCCAGGTGCTCGGAGGGGCCGGCTACACCCGCGACCACGACGTGGAGCAGCACTACCGGGACAACCGGCTCAACCCGATCCACGAGGGCACCCACGGCATCCAGGCGCTGGACCTGCTGGGGCGCAAGATGACGATGCACGGCGGCGCCGGGCTGACCCTGCTGATCTCGACGATCCGCGCGACCGTCGACCGGGCCGGACCGGCCGGGGGTGAGGCCGCCGAGCTCGCCGACCGGCTGGCCGACGCGGTGGATCGGGTCGTCGCGGTGACCCGCGGACTGTGGGCCGACGGCGACCCGGTGCTCGCGCTGGCCAACGCCAG
The DNA here is from genome assembly GCF_053599835.1 of Micromonospora sp. NPDC005163. Classification (NCBI taxonomy): domain Bacteria; kingdom Bacillati; phylum Actinomycetota; class Actinomycetes; order Micromonosporales; family Micromonosporaceae; genus Micromonospora; species Micromonospora sp. NPDC005163. Next base: position 47,027 of record NZ_JBSFYP010000028.1, on the reverse strand, counting down.
CGTCTACCTGGAGGCGGTTGGGCACGTCGTGGTCGCGTGGATGTGGCTGGAGCAGGTGCTGGCCCTGCCGCCGGAGGGGTCCGGCGACACGTTCCACGCCGGCAAGCGGCAGGCCGCGCGTTACTTCTTCACCGTCGAGCTGCCCCGCACCGGTCCACAGTTCGACCTGCTGGACAGCCGGGACCGCACCACGCTGGACATGCGGGCGGGCTGGTTCTGAGCGGCCCCGCCCTCACCGTCGGCGGGTCTGGTGGTGCATCGCCTGCCGCCCCTTGACCACACCCAGGATGATCACGATCACCAGCGCGATCAACCCGATGATGATCAGCCAGCGGACCGCCTCCAGGATCAGCCCGAGCAGGATCAGCACGCCGGCGACCACGCCGACAACCCAGAGCAGCGCGCGCATGTCCACCTCCGGTAACCGGTCGCGCCCGCGGCGGCGACCTCCCGGTCACCTTCCCGATCCGGCCGAGATCATGCCGGAGCGCCGCGCCGGCTCAGCCGGCGGTGCGCGCGACGTAGACGGTGTTGGCGGACTGGCCGCCGGTCAACGGGTTGGCGAACGGCACGACGTGCGCCCGCGCGGTCGCGAACACCTCGGTGAGCGCCGCCGTGAACTCGGCGTCCGGCGGGTCGTCCGACCAGAGCGCGAAGACCCCGTCCGGGCGTAGCAGGGCGGCCAGGCGCCGCAGCCCGTCCGGTGCGTAGAAAGCGGCGTGGCTGGGGTGCAGCACGTTGCGCGGAGAATGGTCGACGTCGAGCAGTACGGCATCGAACCGTCGCCCCGGCGCCTCCGCGTCGAACCCGGCGTCGCCAGCCACGGCGGCGAAGAAGTCGGCCTGGACGAACCGGGTCCGCGGGTCTTCGGCGAGCCCCGCCGCGAACGGCAGCAGACCGCGACGGTGCCAGTCGATCACGTCCTCGATCGCCTCCACCACCAGCAGCGACCGCACCCGCGGGTCGTCCAGCGCGGCGCGGGCGGTGTAGCCCAGACCGAGGCCGCCGACCACCACGTCGAGCGTGTCGCCGGCCAGCTCGGCCAGCCCCAGCCGGGCAAGCTCGATCTCCGCGACCGGGAAGAGGCTGGACATCAGGTACTCGTCGTCGAGCTTGACCTCGTACACCTCGACCTGGAGCGCCGGGTCGCGGCGCCGGCGCAGGCTGATCGCGCCGATCGGGGTTTCCCGCCAGGCCAGCTCCTCGAAACGCGTGCCCACGGGTGCCCTCTCGCCGCCGGATTCGTCCCCGGATGGTACCGGCCCGACCGGCGCCGGCCACGCAGGGTCCACGGGACATCGACGCAGCGCATATCCTGTGCCGGCCGATACAGCGGGAAGGGATCTCATGCCGTCGCGGCAGGACCAGCTGCACTCCTACCAGTTCAGCGTCCAGCGGGCGGTCGCCGCCCTGGTGATGCGCGAGACCGATCCGGCCCAGTCGCCGTTTAGGCGGCTGGCCGGTGCCGCGCTGGCCAGCGTCCTGGTCGCGGCGATCGGGCTGGGCGGCTCGGCGCTCTACGGCCTGTTCGCCGGCGGCGGCAGCGGCTGGCGCGACCCGGGCGCGGTGATCGTCGAGAAGGAGTCCGGCGCCCGCTTCGTCTACCGCGAGCAGAAGCTGCACCCGGTGCTCAACTACGCGTCGGCGCTGCTGATCGTCGGCGCCGGTCCATCGACGGCGTGCCGCGCGGGCTGCCGCTGGGCATCGCCGACGCGCCGGATTCGCTGCCCGCCCCGGGCCGGTTGGCCACGGCCGCGTGGACGGTCTGCTCGACGATCCCGTCCGGCGCGGCCGGCGAGGCGCCCCGCTCCGCGCTGCTGATCGGCGCCGAGCCCGGCGGTGGCCGGCCACTCGGAGAGGACGCGCTGCTGCTGCGCCACCCGGACGGCGGGCTGCACCTGGTCTGGCACCAGCGGCGCTACCTGATCCGCGACCCCAGCCGGGTGCTGGCGGCGCTGGCCACCACCCGGGCCCGGGCGGTCCCGGTGGCTCCCGCCCTGCTCAACTCGCTGCCCGCCGGCGTCGACCTGGCCCCGCTCGCCCTGCCCGATCTGGGCGGACGCGCCTCCGGGGTGCCGGGCGCCACGATCGGTCAGGTGTACCTGGTGCGCAACTCCGGCGGCGGTCGGCAGTACGCGGTGGCACTCGACGCCGGGCTGGCCGGGATCACCGAGTTGCAGGCCGGGCTGTTGCTCGCCCGCACCGGGCAGGGTGAGCCGGAGCCGATGACGCTGGGCCGGTTCGCCGCGCTGCCCACGGTGCCCGACCTTGCCCCGAACGGTCCGACCGCCCCGCCGCCGGCCCCACCCCGGCTCGCGGCCGGCGACGACGGGGCGCTCTGCGCCCGGGTCGGCGACGACGGCGGTACCGGGGAGGTGCGCTGGGGCGTACCGCTGCCGGACCTCGCCGCCGTGCCGCGGACCGCGCCGACTGGCAGTGCCGTGCTGGCCGACCACGTGGTGGTGGAGCCGGGGCGCGGCGCGGTGGTCGAGGCCGCCGCGGCACCCGGCGCGTCCGGCGGCGCGGTCTCCGTGGTCACCGACCTGGGCCGGCGGTACGTGCTGGCCGACCGGGACGTGCTCGCGATGCTCGGCTACCGCGACGTGCGCCCGCTGCGCCTGCCGGCGGGTCTGGTCAGCCTGGTGCCGGCCGGCGCGACCCTCGACCCGGCCGCCGCGAAGGCGGTCGCCGCCCCCGCCTGACGTGGCCCGGCTGGTCTCGGGTCAGGCCGCCGGGCGGCGCAGGATGCTGACCGCGAAGGGTGCGTCGTCGCGCCACGGGCGCAGATCCCACGTGGCGAAGCGGTGCTCCAGGCGCAGCCCGGCGGCGACCGCGTCCGCGTCGAACGCGGTCAGCGGGTAACCGCGCTCGGTGCCGAAGCCCACCGCCAGCACGCCGTCCGGGCGCAGGTGCCCGGCGAGCCGGCGCAGCACCTCCGGCTCGGTGCCGGCGGCGACGAAGGCGAGCACGTTGCCGGCCAGCACCGCGGCGTCGAACGGCTCGGCCTCACCGAGCGCGGGCAGGTCCAGCTCGGCCAGGTCGGCGACCAGCCAGTGAGGGCCCGGGTAGTCGGTGCGGGCGGCGGCCACCAGCGCGGGGTCGGCGTCCACCCCCACGACGGTGTGCCCCCGCTGAGCCAGCGCCGCGCCCACCCGGCCGGTGCCACTGCCGGCGTCGAGGATCCGGCAGCCCGGCGGGACCAGGGCGTCCACCAGCCGGGCCTCGCCGGCCAGGTCCGCTCCCTCGGACGCGAGCTTCCGGAACCGGTCGATGTACCACTGCGAGTGCTCGGGTCCGGTGTCGGTCGCCCAACGGGTCGGCTTGGCCATGTGGCCACCGTAACCGGGCCGGCGGGGACGCGACGGGCGACCCGGGCGAGCGGGACCCGGGTCACCCGCGTCATCCGCCGGCGTTCCCGCCGGCCGATGACGCCGGGCTTGCTCAGCCCTTCTCCGCGCCGGTGGTCAGCCCCTCGGTGAGTAGCCGTTCGCTGGAGAAGAAGAGGATCACGATGGGCAGGGTGAGGACGACCGACCCGGCCATCAGCACCGTCTTGGGCACCTCGACCCCATCGGCGAGCAGGGACAGGCCGAGCGACACCGTCCACCGGTCCGGCTTGTCGACCAGGAACAGCAGCGCGAAGAGGAACTCGTTCCAGGCGATCATGAAGTCGTAGAGCGCGACCGCCATGATCGACGGCATGGCCAGGGGCAGGCTGACCCGGCGGATGATGCCGAGCCGGCCGGCGCCGTCGATCGCGGCGGACTCCTCCAGGCTGACCGGGATGGTCTCGAAGTAGTTCTTCAGCATGTAGACCGAGACTGGCAGCGTCTGCGAGATGTAGACGAGCACCAGGCCGAACAGTGAGCCGCGTAGCCCGGCCCGGGTGAAGACCACGAACAGCGGGATCGCGATGACGATCGACGGGAACAGGTAGACCGCCAGGAACAGGAAGTCGACCTGCCGCCGGCCGAAGAACCGAAGCCGGGCCACGGCGTACGCCCCGGGGATCGCCACCAGCAGCGTGAGCAGTGTCGCCGCGACGGCGACCAGGCCACTGTTGCGGATGAAGGTGAGGAATCCCTGGCCGCCGTCGTCGGTGGCCTTGAGCACCTCGGCGTACGTGGCGACGGTCAGCTCACCGAAGCCGACCACCAGTGAGCCGGGGTCGAGCAGCAGCCGCTCGATGGGGCGTACCGAGAGCATCAGCATGTAGTAGAAGGGAAAGACGGTGATCACCAGGAACGCGGCGATCACCAGGCGGCGCAGCCAGCGCAGGCTGACCGTCTCGACGAGATCGCGGTCCATCAGCCGACCCTCCGTCCGAAGAAGCGCAGGTAGATCAGCACGAACACGATCAGCACCACGGCCAGTACGACCGCCTGCGCGGCGGCGGCGCCGATGTCGGTGCGCGCGGTGAGGAACTCGTACACCCGCACGCTGACCACCTCGGTGCCGGCCGCCCCGCCGGTGAGCAGGTAGACGTCGTCGAACTTGTTGAACGTCATGATGAAGCGCAGCACGCCCAGCAGGGCGATCACCGGCAGCAGCTGCGGCAGCAGGATGTACCGGAACCGCTGGGTGGGGGTGGCGCCGTCGACCCGGGCGGCCTCCTCCAGCTCGCCGGGCACCGCCTGGAGCCGGGCCAGCAGGAACAGGAACGCGAACGGGAAGTACCGCCACGCCTCGAACACGATCACCGTGGCCAGCGCGGTCGACTCCTGGGACAGGAACGGCACCGGGGCGTCCCAGCCGAGCAGTCGCCGGCCCCAGTCGTTGACGATGCCGAGCTGCGGGTCGAGCATCACCTGCCAGACGAAGGTCACCGCGACCACCGGCGCCACGTACGGCAGCAGCATGGACGCCCGCACCAGGGTGCGACCGCGGAACGGCCGGCGGACCACCAGGGCGGCGACCAGGCCCAGCAGGATCGACCCGACGGTGCCGCCGAGGCTGTAGACCAGCGTGGTCCACAGGGTGCTGGCGAAGCCGGGGGTGTGCAGCACCCGGTCGACGTTGTCCATGGTGAACTCGCCGAACAGTCCGGTCTTGCGCAGCGTGGCGAGCCGGACCCGCTGGAAGGCGAGCACCACGGTCCAGACGATCGGGATGCCGATGACGGTGATGGTGACGAGCAGGGTCGGGGCGACCAGCGCGAGCCCGGCGCGGGACTCCCGACGGCGCAGGGTCAGCGGTCGGCGGCGGGCCGGCGCCGGTCGCTCGCGGGTGGGCGAGCGACCGGCGCCGGGTGCGGTGGTGGTCAATTGACGCCCGCCTTGATGGCGTCGACGTCCTTCTTGGCTCGCGCTGCGGCGGCCGCCGCGTCGGACTTGCCGGAGATGACGTCGTTCAACGCCTTGGGCACCGGCAGCTCGCCGAGCATGGCGCCGACCAGCTTGCCCTGCCCCTGGCCGAGCCCCCAGCGTTGGAAGGTGTCCGGGCTGCGGCGCAGGGTGGCCAGCACCTCGTCGCCGTACACGTCCGCGAGGGGCTTCTTCGCGTCCACGCCGGCCTGGCTGGTGTTCCAGGCGGCGAGGTACGCCTCGGGCTCGGCCGGGGTGCCCTTGCGCACCGGGAAGCGGCCTTCGGGCGACATGCCGAACCAGCGCGGGTAGCCGTCGCCGAGCATGTACTCCACGAAGGACTTCGCCGAGTCGGTCGCGGCGCCGTCGAGCACCGCCCAAGAGCTGATTTCGCCGTACTGGGCCGGTTCGGTGCCGTTCGGGCCCTTGATCGCGGTGACGAATCCGCTGTTCTTCGCCAGGAACGACGGGTCGGCCTGGCACTGCGGGCAGGTCGGCTTGGCGTCGTTGCGCAGCCCGGCCAGCTCGTCGAGGATGAACGGCGACCAGACCACCATGGCCGCCTTCCCGGCGAAGTAGGTGGCGCGGGTGGTGTCCACGTCCTGCGCGCCCTTGATCGAGCTGGTCCGGATCAGGTCGCCGTAGAAGCGGAACGCCTCGACGCACTGCGGCGAGTCCAGGGCGACCTTGCCGGCGTCGTCGGTGAGCTGGCAGCCGTTGGCCAGCGCCAGGTGCTCGAAGGTCTGCTGGGTGAACACGTCGCTGGGGGCGGTCGCCGCGGTGATCCCGGCGACGCCGCCGGTGTTGAGCCTCGCCGCGGCGGCGGTGATCCGCTCGTACGTGTCGGGGGCGGGCAGGCCGGCGGCGGCGAAGAGGTCCTTGCGGTAGACGAGCAGTTGCCCCCAGCCGTCGCTGGGCACGGAGAGCTGTTTGCCGTCGTCGGAGGTGAGCTCCAGCGCGCGGGGGGAGAAGGTCTGCCGGCCGAGCGTGTCGACGATCTCGGTGTTGGCCGAGGCGTGCAGCAGTTCGTTGCCGGCGAGCGTACGGATGCCGGCCAGGGAGACGGAGCCGACCACGTCGGGGAGGTCGCCGGCGGCCGCGTTGGCGGCGATCAGGGAGGGGAACTGGTCCTCGTTGACGGTGACCAGTTCAACCTGGACCCCGGTCTTCGCGGTGAAGTCGGCGATGATCGCCTTGGTGGCGGTGACCCGGTCGGCCACGTCCTCCAGGCTCCACACGGTGATCTTTTTGCTGTCGCTGTCGCTGTCCGGTTCGTCGTCGCCGCAGGCCAGCAAGGTGCATGCGGTAAGTGCCATGATCAGGGTGGTGGCGAGTATCCGCCTCGGAGGTGTTGACATCGGTGGCACTCCTCTCGAAGGGTACATGAAGGATTCAACGCCTTCGATTGATCAATAACAAGACATATAACGATTTTTTGCCTATCCTGGAGCCCAGTGCTACCGGGATGTGACTCATGGTCAACTGGGTTGTCTCTCTCGCGGGGCCTCGACGGATCAGCCTCGAGCCCTGCCCACCGGATCCGCTCGGCCCCGGCCAGGTCCGGGTGCGCACCTGCTACTCCGGCATCTCGGCCGGCACCGAGCTCACTCTCTACCGGGGCAGCAATCCACGACTCAGCAAGGACTGGGACGACGCCGCGCGGATGTTCGTGCCCCGGCAGACCCCGGTGCCGTACCCGCTGATCGGCTTCGGCTACGAGGAGGTCGGCGAGGTCGTCGAGGTGGCCCCGGACGTCGCCGACCGGCACCCGGGGCAGCTGGTCTGGGGCATCTGGGGGCACCGCGCCGAGGCCGTGCTGGCCGCCGGGGCGGTCCGCCCGTTGCCCGCCGGCCTGGACCCGCTCGCCGCGGTCTTCGCCCGGCCGGGCGCCATCGCGCTGACCGCCGTGCTCGCCGGCGACCTGCACCTCGGCGACTGGGTCGGTGTCTTCGGGCAGGGCGTCATCGGGTTGCTCGCCACCCGGCTCGCGGTGCTCTCCGGCGCGCGGGTGGTGGCGGTCGACCGGATGCCCGGCCGGCTGGGGCACGCCGCCCGCTACGGCGCCCGGTCGACGGTGGTAGCCGGCGCGGAGTCCGCCGCCGCCGTGCTGCGGCAGGCCACCGACGGCCGGGGCGCGGACGTCTGCCTGGAGCTGTCCGGGGCGTACCCCGCGCTGCACGAGGCGATCCGCTCCACCGCGCACGCCGGCCGGGTCGTGGCCGCCGGCTTCTACCAGGGCCAGGCCGACGGACTCGGCCTCGGCGAGGAGTTCCACCACAACCGCATCCAGTTGGTGGCCGCCCAGGTCTCCGGCCCGACCCCCGCGCCGAGCATGGCCGGCCGGTGGACCGGTGACCGGGTGGCACAGACCTTCATGGAGCTGGTGGCTGAGCACAGCGTCGACCCGTTGCCGCTGGTCAGTCACATCGTCGACGCCAGCGCCGTCGCCGACGCCCTCGCGCTGCTCGACCGCGGCGCCGGTGACGTCCTTCAAGTGGTGCTGAGGTTCTGATGACCACCATCGCGCTGGCCTGCCAGGAACAGCTCCTGCCGGGCACCGACCTGATCCAGAAGTACGCCCTCGCCACCGCCCTCGGCTACCAGGGCATCGAGCTGCGCGGGCGCGGCGACCTCGCGTTCGCCCGCCGGCTGCCCGAGCTGCGCCGGGCCCGCGCCGCCGGGGTGGTGATGCCCACTGTCTGCGTCGAGATGGACCACTTCATCGGCGACTTCGACCCGGCACGGTCCGCCGACGCGGTGCGCAACCTGTGCTCCCAGCTCTCGGTGATCGCCGAGTTGGGCGGCGTCGGGGCGATGACGCCGGCGTCGTGGGGGATGTTCTCCCGGCGGCTGCCGCCGTTCGAGCCGCCGCGCCCACCGACCGGCGACCGGCAGGTGCTCCTGGACGCCCTCGGCGAGCTGGGCGAGCACGCCCGGGCCGAGGGGGTCACCCTTTTCCTGGAACCCCTCAACCGGTACGAGGACCACATGGTCAACCGGCTCGACGAGGCGGTCGCGCTCTGCGCGGCGGTCGGGCTGCCGTCGGTGCGGGTGGTCGCCGACACCTTCCACATGAACATCGAGGAGGACGACGTGCACCGGGCGTTGCGTGCCGCCGCGCCGTACCTCGGGCACGTGCAGGTCAGCGACTCCAACCGGTACCAACCCGGCGCCGGGCACCTCAACTGGCCGGCGCTGGTGCGGACCCTGCTGGAGCTGGACTACCGGGGCTGGCTGGCGCTGGAGTGTCGGCTGCGCGGCGACCCGGTCCGCGCCCTCCAGCAGGCCGCCACGGTGCTGCGGCACGCGCTGCCCCGGCGGGCCGCGGCATGACCGCCGACGCCCTGGCCCGCACCGGCGCGCCGTCCGACCTCGCCGGGCTGCGCCGACTCGCGGTCGCCACCCTCGACGCCAACTGGGAGCACGACCACACGGTGCCCTCACGCACCCTCTACCCGCACCAGTGGAGCTGGGACTCCGCGTTCATCGCCATCGGGCTGGCCCAGGTCCGTCCCGAGCGGGCCTGGCGGGAGCTGGCGAGCCTGTTCCGGGCGCAGTGGGCCGACGGGCGGGTTCCGCACATCGTGTTCAACCCGGCGCTGCGGGTCGGCGCGTACTTCCCGGGGCCGGAGCTGTGGCGTTCGGCGACCGCCGAGGGGGCGCCGGCTGTCGACACCTCCGGCCTGGTCCAGCCGCCGGTGCACGCGCTCGCCGCGTGGCTGTCGTACCGGCGGGCGCCCGACCCGGCCGGCCTGGCCGCACTGCGCCGTCTCTATCCGGCGTTGGTGGCTCAGCAGCGCTACCTGGCCGAGCGGCGGGACCTGACCGGCGGCGGGTTGGCCTGCATCGTGCACCCGTGGGAGTCCGGCCTGGACAACAGCCCGGCCTGGGACGAGCCGATGGCCGCGGTGCCGGCCGAGGCGACGGTGATGCGCGCGTACCGCCGGCACGACACCGCGCACGCCGACGCCGCGCACCGCCCCACGGACCTGGACTATGCGCGCTACCTGGCGATCGTCGCCTCGTACCGGGATCGCGCCTACTCCGACCAGCATCTGGCCGACGAGCACCCGTTCCTGGTGGAGTGCCCGCTGTTCAACGCCGCGTTCGGTGCGGCCGAGCACGCGCTGGCCGAGATCGCCGCGCTGGTCGGCGCCGACCCGGGGCCGCACCGGGCCCGTGCGGCCCGGATCACCAAGGCCCTGGTGCGCCGGCTGTACGACCCGGCCACCGGCACGTTCGCCCCCCGCGACCTGCGCACCGACCGGCTGGTCCCGGCACGCACCGTGCTGGGCCTGGCGCCGCTGATCCTGCCCGGTCTGCCGACCCGCCAGGCGGACGCGCTGATCGTGGAGGCCCGGTCGGCGCGCTTCGGGGTGGCTCGGCGGATGGACCGGCCGCTGCCCAGCCACGACCGGACCGCTCCGGACTTCGAACCGTTGCGCTACTGGCGCGGGCCGAGCTGGCTGAACGTCGGCTGGCTGGTGCGGCGCGGGCTGCTCACGCACGGGCACCCGGAGCTGGCGGCCGGGCTGCGCCGGTCCATGATCGGGCTGGTCGCCGGCGCCGGCTGCCACGAGTACTTCCATCCGGACACCGGCGCCGGGCTGGGCTCGCCGGCGTTCAGTTGGACCGCGGCGCTGCTGCTCGACCTGCTGGCCGAGGACGCCGGGACCACGCCGCACTGAGCACGTCGGTGCGTCGGCGTACGGTGTCCTCGTCCCACGACGCGAAGGAGCACGGTGCCCGAGATCGACAAGGTGGCCTGGATCCTCATCGAGGACGGGCGGGTGCTGAGCACACGCTCCCAGGGCAAGGATGTCTGGTACCTGCCGGGCGGCAAGCGTGAGCCGGGGGAGAGCGACCTGGACACGCTGCGCCGGGAGGTCGCCGAGGAGTTGAGCGTCGCGGTGGACGTCGCCGGCGCCGTGCACGTCGGCACGTTCACCGCCCAGGCGCATGGCCACGCCGCCGGCACGACGGTCCGCATGACCTGCTACCGCGCCGCACACGACGGCGAGCTGAGGCCGGCCAGCGAGATCGCCGAGCTGGCCTGGCTCGGGTACGCCGACCGGCACCGCACCTCCCCGGTCGACCAGGTCATCTTCGATCATCTGCTGGCGGCTGACCTGCTGCGCTGACGGCGCAGTTTGTCGGCACCGGCCGGGGGTAAGCGCCGGGGCGTGACCGACAGGGCGGGCGGCGGGCAGTTCCCACACTTCATCGACGCGGTGTCCCGGCGGTCCGGCCTGCCGGCCGAGCAGGCCGCCGCCATCGCCCGCGCCGTGCTCCAGACGATGGCAGAACGGGTGAGCGGTGGGCCGCCCGACCCCCTCGCCGGGCACCTCCCGGACGACCTCGACGGCTACCTGACCGACCCGGCCCCGCCGACCATGACCGCCGGCCCGGACAGCGGCGTGGCCGGGCTGGACACCGGCCTGGACATCGGCGGCACGGCTGCGGCCCCGCCGGCGCCGGACGCCGGGCCGGTGGAGTTCCTCCGCCGGGTGGGTCAGCGCGCCGGGGTCGACCCGGCAACCGCCCGGACCGGCACGGGCGCGGTCTTCGCGACCCTGCGGGAGGCGGTGACCGTGCGGGAGTTCCGGGAGATGGTGGCGCGGTTGCCGCGCGATGGCGACGGCGATGTCACGCCGGTCCCGCCCGATCCGTATGGGGCCTAACCCGCCGCACAGGTGTGTTTTCGGTGAGACCCACTCCAGATCGTAGAAATTGCGGTATGCCTGACATTCGTAGCCCCGCGAACCGGTGTCGATCATCCGACGAATGGGCCGTCGAGCACACGATTCCATTGTGTTGAGCGGGAAATTCCACCACGCAAGAAACAATGTGCCGAAAAATTGGCCGCTGGCAGACGTGTTAGGCGAAAATTCACCGTTGCGCCAGGGGGATGATCGGACGATATTCGTCGTCCCTCGTCCGAGCCCGAGTCGACCCTTTGGCTTGACTCTAATCGATGATCTTTCCCGGCAGCCATCGAACCCTATGCTCGTTCCATTGTGACGTCCTGGGGGGGATCATGATCAAGACTGTTGATTGCCGCGCGCCCGTCTGTTGTGGACCGGTGCACGCGTCCTGAAATGGGAACCTCGACGCTGATCCATCGCTTCGGCGATGCCGCTGCCGCTCGTCCCGACCATCCCGCCGTACTCGGCGACACCGGCCCGCTCGACTACGCCGCCCTCGCCGGCCTGGCCGGGGGGCACGCCGGCCTGCTGGCCGCGGCCGGCGTTCGGCCCGGTGACCGGGTCGGCCTGCTGACCGCGCACGGCGCCGGCACCATCGCCGCCATCCTCGGCACGCTCGCCGCGGGTGCCGCCTACGTGCCGCTCGACCCCGGCTTCCCGGAGCAGCGGCTGCGCCACCTGCTCGACGGCGCCGACGTCACCGTCCTGCTCTGCGGCGGCGAGCACACCGAGCTGGCCCGTCGGCTCGCCGCCGACCGGCCCGGCCTGCGGGTCGTTCCGGCCGTGGACGTGCGGCCCGCGCGGCTGCGGCCGGTGCCGGTGGCCTCGGACGCGCTCGCGTACGTGCTGTTCACCTCCGGCTCCACCGGGCGGCCCAAGGCGGTCGGGCAGAGCCACCGCAACCTGACGCACGTGGTGGACAACCAGATCGCCCTCCTCGCCGTGCGGCCGGACGACCGGCTGAGCCTGCTCGCCTCGTTTAGCTTCGACGCGGCAATCCCCGACCTGTACCCGGCGCTGCTCACCGGCGCCACCGTCGTTCCGGTCGACCTGCGCCGGCACGGGCTGGCGTACGCCGTCGACCAACTGGCCCGGCACGGCGTCACCGTCTACCACTCCACCCCGACCGTCTACCGGCACCTGTTGGACACCCCGGGCGTCGAGCGGCTGGACCGGGTCCGGGTGGTGCTGCTCGGCGGCGAGCAGGCCACCTACGCCGACGCGGCCCGCGCCCGTGGTCGCTTCGCCCCGGGCTGCGTCCTGGTCAACGGCTACGGGGCCACCGAGATGACCTTCGTCGCCCGGCACACGCTGCCGCTGGCCGACGTCGACCCGGCGGCAACCGGCCCGCTGCCGATCGGCACCGCCCTGCCCGGGTACGCGCTGCGGCTGGCGCCGGACGGCGAGATCGTCGTGCGCGGCCGGCACCTCGCCCCCGGCTACCTCGACCGGGCCAGCGACCGGTTCGGCCACGACCCCGACGGCGTGCCGGTGTACCGCACCGGCGACCTGGGCGAGCTGCTGCCCACCGGCGAGCTGCGCTGCCTCGGCCGGCTGGACCGGCAGGTCAAGGTGCGCGGGTTCCGGATCGAGCTGACCGAGATCGAGTCGGTGCTCGCCGCCGAGCCGGGCATCGCCGAGGTGCGCGCCATCGTCCGCGACGGCGAGGTGCTGGCGTACGTCCGGCCGGTCGGGCCGCCGGTGGACCCGGCGGCGCTGCGGGCCGCCCTGGCCCGGCAACTGCCCGAGTACACGTTGCCCCGCGCGGTCGTACCGGTCGCCGAGTTCCCCCTGACCACCAGCGGGAAGGTCGACGAGCGGGCGCTACCGGACCCGGCCCGGGCGGTGCCGCCCGGGGACCGGCCAGCCACCCCGACCGAGCGGGTCGTGCACGACATCTGGTGCGCCGTGCTCGGTCGGGACGTGGTCGGTCGCACCGACAGCTTCTTCGACGTCGGCGGGCAGTCCCTGCTGCTCGGCCAGGTGCAGCAGCGGCTGGCCGAACGGTTCGGTGTGGCAGTGCCGCTGCTGCGGCTGTTCGACCACCCGACCGTCGCCGCCCAGGCCCGGTTGGTCGACCCGCCGGCACCGACCACGCCGCCGACGCCGACGCCGGTTGCCACGGCGTCGACCCTGCCCGCCGTGCCGCCGATTGCCGCCGGCCCGCCCGCCGCGCCGGTCGGCGCGCGGGAGTACACCGGCGACGAGATCGCCGTGGTCGGTCTCGCCGGCCGGTTCCCCGAGGCGCCGGACGTGGCCACCTTCTGGTGGAACCTGTGCGCCGGGGTGGACGCCATCCACGACCACAGCGACGAGGAGCTGGCAGCGCTCGGCGTCGGCCCGGGGCTGCGCGCCGACCCCCGGCACGTCAAGGCCACCGGCCGGCTCGACGGGGTCGCCGACTTCGACGCGGAGTTCTTCGCCTTCGGCGACCGGGAGGCGGCCCGCACCGACCCACAGCACCGGCTCTTCCTGGAGACGGCCTGGGAGGCGCTGGAGGACGCCGGTCACGACCCGGACCGGTTCCCCGGTCTGGTCGGGGTCTACTCGGCCACCTCGGTCAACCGCTACTTCCTGTTCCACCTCATGGACAACCCGGCCGTGGTCGGCGACGTCGACCCGGACGACTGGGAGGCCCGGCTGGTCGGTCGGCAGCTCACCGACCACCTGCCCGGCCAGGTCGCGTACCGGTTGGGGCTGACCGGGCCGGCGGTGGCCGTGCAGAGTGCCTGCTCCAGCTCACTGGTGGCGGTCTGCCTCGCCGCGCAGAGCCTGGCCGACTACCAGTGCGACATCGCGCTTGCCGGCGGGGTGAGCGTCACCTGGCCGCGGCACCGGCACACCCCCGGTGGCCTGGCCTCCCCGGACGGCCGCTGCCGGGCGTTCGACGAGGCCGCCCAGGGGGCCGGCTTCGGCTCCGGTGTGGGGGCGGTGGCGCTGCGCCGGCTCGCCGACGCGCAGGCCGACGGCGACCGGATCTACGCGGTCCTGCCCGGCTGGGCGGTCACCAACGACGGCGGGGACCGCGCCGGCTACGCCGTTCCCGGGCCCGCCGGCCAGGCCGCCGCGGTGGCCGGCGCGCTCGCGGCCGCCGAGGTCGCCCCCGGCGAGGTCCGCTTCATCGAGGCGCACGGCAGCGGCACGCCGCTCGGCGACGCCATCGAGGTGGCCGCGCTGCACGAGGTGTACGAGGGCGCCGCGCCCGCCGAGACCTGCGCGCTCGGCTCGGTGAAGACCACCATCGGCCACCTGGACGCCGCCGCCGGCATCGCCGGGCTGATCAAGGCGGTGCTCGCCGTGCAGCACGGCATCATCCCACCGAACCTGCACTTCACCCGCCCGCACCCGGAGATCGACCTGTCCGCCGGCCCGTTCTACGTGCCGACCAAGGTGCGCGACTGGCCGGACACGCCGCGCCGGGTCGCCGGGGTCAGCTCGTTCGGGCTGGGCGGCACCGACGCGCACGTCGTGGTCGAGCAGGCCCCGCCGGCCGAGCCGGTCGACCCGCCGCCGGCCGGGGCGCACCTGCTGCCGGTGTCGGCGCGTACCCCGGTGGCGTTGCGGGCGGCGTTGACCCGGCTGCGGCGGCACCTCGCCGGCACCACCCCGGCGCTGGCCGAGGCGGCCGCGACGCTGGCGCTGGGCCGGCGCGCGTTCCGCCACCGGGCCGCCGTGGTGGCCACCGACCCGGCCGGCGCGCTCGCCGCCCTCGACGAGTTGCTGGCCACCGACGCGCGGGTGGCCGGCGCACCCGGGCCGCTGCGCGAGCTGGCCGCCGCCTGGGTGGCCGGGCGTGACGTCGACCTCACCACCCTGCATCCCGCCGGCACCATCCGGCGAACCTCGCTGCCCACCTACCCCTTCCAGCGGCAGCGGTACTGGATCGACCCCCCTCAGAAAGGCGTGCGGTGAACTGGTTCATCTCCGCCGGCAGCCGCGACCCGGCACCGGTGCAGTTGTTCTGCCTGCCCTACGCCGGTGCCGGCGCCAGCGCGTTCCGACACTGGCCCGACCGGCTCGGCCCCGACGTCGAGGTGCTGCCCGTGCAGCTCCCCGGCCGCGAGAACCGGATCAGCGAGGACCCGCGATTCCAGATCGCCGACGTGGCCCGGGCCATCGCCGGGCGGGCCGACCGGCCGTACGCCATCTACGGGCACTCGATGGGCGGCCGGGTCGGCTTCGAGGTGGTCCGCGAGCTGCGCCGCACCGGCCGGCCGCTGCCATTGCGCCTCTACGTCGGCGGCGCCCGCGCACCGCACGTCAGCGAGCCGAGCGTCTTCGACGGACTGTCCCGGGTGGACGACGCCGAGCTGCTGCGCCGGCTGGATGCCGGGGGCGGGCTCCCCGCCGGGCTGCTGGAGCACCCCGAACTCGTCGAGCTGCTGATGCCGCTGCTGCGCGCCGACTTCGACCGGGTGGACGGCTACCGCTACCGGCCCGAGGCGCCGCTGCCGGTGCCGATCGTGGCGTTCAGCGGCCGCACCGACCGTGCGGTGACCCGGGAACAGAGCGCCGCCTGGCGGGAGCACACCGCCGCCGGCTTCACCCTGCACGAGCTGGACGCCGGGCACTTCTTCCTGCACGACGCGCTGCCCGCGCTGGCCGCCACCATCCGCGCCGACCTGCGCGCGGCCGTCGCCGGGAGCGCCCCGGAGGCCGGCGGGCACCGCGTGCCGCTGGGCGACACCGGCTGGTCGGTGTGGCGCGACGCCCTGCTGCGCAGCACCGGGTTCCCGGCCGACGGGCTGACTCTGCTGGCCGCACCGCAGGCCGCCGCGGCCGCCGACGAGCTGCTGGTCACCGGCGCCGGCGTCGAGCAGTTCGACAAGGAATTCGACGAGGCCCTGCTCGCCAGCGCCGGTCGGCTGACCGACCTGGCCGCGGACCCGCTGCTGCGGGAGGCGATCACCTGGCAGAACCGGGGTGCGTTGCCCGCCCTGGACGGGCTGGTCCGCGGTGGCGCCGAGGCCACCCGCAACGTGCGCCGGCGGGAGCGGGAACGGGCGCTGCTGAAGTACTGGCAGCGATACTGCGGCAAGAACGAGACCATCGGCTTCTTCGGGCCGAGCTGCTGGGTCACCATCGACCCTGACCTGCCGGCCGCCGCCGAGGTGCGCCCGGGCGCGGCACTGACCCGCCGCCGCTGGGTGTGGTTCGAGTCGTGGGCGCTGGCCTCGTACGCCGAGCGGATCGGCGCGGACCCGGCGGTGCGCCGGTGGTGGGCACCCCGGCTCGCCCCGCACCTGAGCCTCGCCGGCCGCGAGGTGCTTCGTCCGGCCCGGCCGCCGGTGCCGCTGTCCCCGGTCGAGGCGGCGCTGCTGGCCGCCGTCGACGGCCGTCGCCCGGCCCGCGACGTGATCGCCGACGCGTCCATCGGGCTGCGTCGACCCGAGGACGGGTACGAGCTGCTGGACCGACTGGTGCAGCGGGAGCTGGTCACCTGGGACGCCGCGCTGCCGGTGACCCCGCACGCCGAGGAGGTGCTGCGCCAGCGGATCGCGGCGATCGGCGACGCCCCGGCCCGGGCCGCCGCCCAGGTCGGCCTCGACCGGCTGTGCGCCGCCCGGGACGCGGTCGCCGCGGCGGCCGGTGACCCGGACCGGCTGCGGGCCGCCCTGGACGCGCTCGACGAGACGTTCACCGAGCTGACCGGGCAGCCGCCGCGACGGCGGGCCGGGCAGATGTACGCCGGCCGCACACTCTGCTATGAGGACACCAGCCGGGACCTGGACGTGGTCTTCGGCGCGCCGCTGCTGGACGAGCTGGCGGCGCCGCTGGCCGTGCTGCTGCGGGCCGCCCGCTGGCTGGCCGGCGCGCTGGAGGAGGCGTACGGCGCGGTCTTCCGCGAGCTGTACGACGAGTTGCGCGCCGAGGCGGGCGACGGTCCGGTCGCCCTGTCCGACCTGTGGTTCCTGGTGCAGGGCCTGTTCTGGGGCACCGGGGAGCGGCCGGTGGACGCCGTCGCCGCGCAGTTCGCCGCCCGCTGGGCCGACCTGTTCGGCCTGGCCGAGCAGCCGTCGGGCGCCACCGAGGTCCGGCTGGACGTGGCAGACCTGGCCGCCCGGGTCGACGAGGCGTTCCCGACGCCGGCGGCACACTGGTCCAACGCCCGGTTGCACAGCCCCGACCTGCAGATCTGCGCCGCCGACGCGGACGCGCTGGCCCGCGGCGAGTACACCGTGGTGCTCGGTGAGCTGCACGCCGCCTGGCCGTCGTTCGACACCTACGCGGTGACCCCGTCGCACCCCGACGTGGAGCGGCTGCGCGCCGGGCTGGCGGCCGACCTCGGCCCACGTCGGATCCGACTGCTCTACCCGACCGACTGGCCGCGGCGCACCAGCCGGGTCGCCGAGTCGCTGGCCGGCCCGACCGACCGGCAGTTGGCCTTCGCGGCGGCGCCCGGCGCCGAGGAGGAGCGGGTGCTGCCCACCGTCACGCTCACCGTGCACGACGAGGCCGGCCGACTGGTCGTCACGGCCGCCGACGGGCAGCGCTGGCCGCTGACCGAGGTCTGCGCGGCCCTGCTCAGCACCCACGCCGTCGACGGGTTCAAGCTGGTCGCCGCCGCGCCGTACACGCCCCGGATCACGCTGGACCGACTGGTGGTGGCCCGGCAGACATGGCGTACCACCGTGGGGGAGAGTGGCCTGGCCACGGTGACCGGCGACCGGGCCCGCTACCTGGCGGTGCGCGACTGGCGGCGAGGGCTCGGCCTGCCCGAGCAGGTGTACGTCAAGCTCGGCACCGAGACCAAGCCGTGCTTCGTCGACCTGAGCAGCCCCGCATTCGCCAGTCTGGTCTGCTCGATGGTCCGGGCGGCCCGCCGCGACGGCGGCGACGACGTCACCCTGGTGGTCAGCGAGATGCTGCCCACCCCCGAGGACGCCTGGGTGCCCGACGCCGCCGGCCGGCGCTACTTCAGTGAGCTGCGGCTGCACATCGTGGACGCCGCCGAGCCGGAGCCGGCCCGATGAGCCACCGGCTGCCGCTCGGTGAGACCGGTTGGTCGGTGTCGCGCGACGTGGTGCTGCGCACCGCCGGGTTCCCGGCGGTCGGGCTGGACGCCTTCGCCGCCCCGGACGCCGCCGACGCCGCCGACGCGCTGCTGGCCGGTGAGGTCGCCGCCGAGGTGTTCGACAAGGCGTTCGCCGAGGCGCTCGCCGACGGGTCGGCCGCCGCCGGCCGGATCGCCGCCGACCCGCTGCTACGCGAGGCGGTCACCTGGCAGAACGCGGAGATGCTGATCGCCCTGGACGGGCTGCTGCACACCGACCCCACGGTGCGCAACGTCCGGCGGCGCAAGCGTGAGCTGAGTCTGTTGCGCTACTGGCAGCGCTACTGCGGTAAGGCCGAGACGATCGGCTTCTTCGGCCCGGTGTGCTGGGGCACCTTCGACGGCACCGACCCGTCCACTCGGCTGCGGCCGGGGCCGACGTCACTGTCGAGGCGGGAGGTGCACTTCGAGGCGTGGGCGCTCATCGCGTACGCCGACCGGCTCGCCGACGACCCGGCCGTGCGCCGCTGGTGGGCGCCGGCGTTGCCGCCGCACCTGAGCGTGGTGGGCCGCCTGCTGCACCGGCCGCTGCACCCGCCGGTGGAGATGTCCGTTCTGGAGGCGCGATTGCTGGCCCGCTGCGACGGGCGCACCCCGGCGGTGCGGCTGGCCGAGCAGGTGCACGCCGACGGCGATGCCGGCCTGCGCACTGTCGACGACGCGTTCCTGCAGCTCGATCGGCTGGTCGAGCGTGGCCTGCTGACCTGGGACGCCGGCCTGCCGATCAGCCCTCGGGCCGAGCAGGTCCTACGCGATCGGCTGGCCGCGATCGGCGACCGGACGCTGCGCGCCGAGGTGAGCGCCGGCTTCGACCGGCTCTGCGCGGCCCGCGACGAGGTCGCCGCGGCGGCCGGCGACGCGGACCGGCTGGGCGCCGCGCTGGCCGCGCTGAACGAGGAATTCACCGCGGTCACCGGCCGGCCCGCCACCCGGCAGGCCGGTCAGATGTACGCCGGCCGCACCGTCGTCTACGAGGAGACCGCCCGCGACCTCCAGGTCACCGTCGGCGCGGCGGTGCTCGACGCCCTCGCCGCGCCGCTGGCCGTGCTGCTCCAGGCCGCCCGGTGGCTGACCGCCGAGATCGGCGCCGCCTGCGAGCGGCTCCTCGCCGAGCTCTACGAGGAGCTGCGCGCCGACGGGCCGGTGCGGCTGGCCGACATCTGGTCACTGGCCCAGGGGCTGCTGGTCGCCCCGGACGGGCCGCTGGCCGCCGCGGGGGCCGGCTTCACCGCCCGCTGGGCCGAGCTGTTCGACCTGGCCGCGCTGCCGACCGGGCAGCCTGAGCTGCGGCTGCGGCTGCGGGGCACGGAGCTGGCCGAGCGGGCACGGCGGGTGTTCCCGGCGGACGCGCCAGGCTGGCCGTCGGCCCGGATCCACAGCCCGGACGTGCAGATCAGCGCCGTCGACCTGGCCGCGCTGAACCGTGGCGAGTTCCTGCTCGTGCTCGGTGAGCTGCACCCGGCCAACGCCACCTTCGACAGCGCGGTCTTCGTGCCGTTCCACCCGGACGCGGCGGCGCTGCGCGCCGGGCTGGACGCCGACCTGGGCCCGGCCCGGGTGCGGGTGCTCTATCCGGAGGGCTTCCCCCGGGTCACCACCCGCACCACGTACGGGCTGACCGGCCCGGCTGACCGGCAGCTCGGCATCGACACCGCTCGCGGCGGTGAGGTGGACCGGCTGGTCCCGGCGACCGAGGTGCGGGTGGTGCCGGCCGGCGACCGGCTGACGGCGGTGCTGCCCGACGGCAGCCGGTGGCCGCTGGTGGAAGTGTTCGCCAACCTGCTCGGCTCGCTGCTGGTGGACGCCTTCAAGCTGCTCGACCCGGCGCCGCACACGCCCAGGATCACCATCGATCGGCTGGTCGTGGCCCGGCGGACCTGGCGGACCACCGTCGCGGACAGCGGCCTGGTCGGGGTGACCGGAGAGGCCGAGCGGTTCCTCGCGGTGCGCCGGTGGCGGGCCCGGCTCGGCCTGCCCGAGCGGGTGTTCGTGAAGGTCGGCACCGAGGTCAAGCCCTGCTACGTCGATTTCACCGGGCCGCTGCACGCCCAGTCGCTGTGCGCGATGGTCGACGCCGCCGCCCGCACCGGGCTGGACGTCGCGGTCGTCGTCACCGAGCTGTTGCCGGCACCTGACGAGAGCTGGGTGACCGATGTGCACGGCCGCGGAACCGTCAGCGAGCTGCGTCTGCAAGTCATCGATCCGAGCAGCTACCCCGGGGGGAACGGGTGACCGACATCCTGTCCATCAGCGCCGTGGCCGGTGAGCCGCTGTCCTGGCCGGACGCGACGCTCGCCGAGCTGGTGATCGCGCAGGCCGCTCGCACCCCGGACGCGGTGGCGGTGCGCCAGTGGGACAGCCGGCTCACCTACGCCGAGCTGGTGGCCCGGGCTGCCGGGGTGGCTGCCGCGCTGCGCGTCCGGGGCGTCGACCGGCAGAGCCGGGTGGGGGTGTGCGGCACCCGCCGTCCGGAACTGGTCGCCACCGTTCTGGGGGTGTTGCTGGCTGGCGGTTGCTACGTGCCGCTGGAGCCGGGCGGCCCGCGTCGGCGGCTGCGCGGGATCGCCGCCGACGCGGGCGTGTCCCTGGTGGTCGGTGACGCCGCCGAGGCGGAGTTCGGCGACGTGCCGGGCGTCGACACGCTCGCACTGCCCGGCCCGGCCCCGCTCGCGCCCTGCCCGGCCCGCCCCGGCGATCCGGCCTACGTGCTGTTCACGTCGGGTTCCACCGGTCGACCCAAGGGCGTGCTCACCAGCCACCGCAACGTGGTCGAGTTCCTCACCGGCGTGGTCGCGCTCACCGGCGCGGACGCCGGCGTCCGTAGCCTCGGCATCGCGTCGCTCGGCTTCGACGCGGCCACCATGGACCTGTTCGTGCCGCTGCTGCTCGGCGGCACGGTGCAACTGCTCGGCGTCGAGGACCGCGCCGACCCGGTTCGGCTGACCCGGTTCATGGCCGCGCACGAGGTCAACTGGGGCTTCATCACGCCCACCCTGCTGGCCATGCTGGACCCGGCGGAGCTGCCCGCCTGGCGCACGGTGCTGTGCGGCGGCGAGGCCGTGCCGGTCGCGCTGGCCACCCGCTGGGCGCCCGGCCGTCGATTCTTCAACGGCTACGGCCCCACCGAGACGACGGTGCTCGCGGTCAGCGGCCCGTTGAGCGCCACCGAGACCGAGCCGGTGCCGATCGGCCGGCCACTGCCCAACCACCGGGCGTACGTGGTGGACGTGACGCTGGACCCGGTGCCGCCGGGGGAGATCGGTGAGCTGCTGATCGGCGGGCCGGGGCTGGCCGACGGCTATCTGGGCCGGCCCGCGTTGACCGCCGAGCGCTTCGTTCCGGACCCGTTCTCCGGGCTGCCCGGCGAGCGGTTGTACCGCACCGGCGACCTGGTCCGGCTCGACCCGGACGGGCGGATCGCCTACCTCGGGCGGGCCGACCGGCAGGTCAAGATCCGTGGCCAGCGCATCGAGCTGGGCGAGGTGGAGGCCGTGCTGGCCGAGTTGCCCGGGGTGACCGGGGTCGCGGTCGAGGCGGTGCCCGGCCCCGACGGCGTCGAGCTGGTCGCGTTCCTCACCCCTGCGGACGCGCTCGACGACGCCCGGCTGCGGGCGTACGCCGGCAGCCGGCTGACCGCGGCGATGCTGCCGGCCCGGGTGCTGCGTCGCGCCGCCCTGCCGATCAGCACGGTCAGCGGAAAGCTGGACCGGCCGGCGCTGCGCGCGCTGGCCGCCGCCGTGCTCCTCCCCTCGGCCCCCGCCGACACCGCCACCACCGCCACCGGTCCGGCCACGCCGGACGGTTCCGTGGCGGCGGCGGTGGCCGGCATCTGGACCAGGTTGCTCGGCGCGGCACCCAAGCCGGCGACGGACTTCCTCGCCGCCGGTGGCAACTCCATCGCGGCGATGCGCCTGGTCGCCGCGCTCCGCGCCGAGCTGGGCCGGCAGCTCGACACTCGTGCGGTGTTCACCGAGCGCACCTTCGGGCGGCTTGTCGAGCGGGTGGCCGCCGCGCCGAGCGGCGGGGACGGGCTGCGCACCGGCAACCCGCCCACCCTCTCCCCACCTCAGCGCCGGCTCTGGTTCGTCGACCAGCTCGCGCCGTCCAGCGCGCCGTACAACATCGCGGTGGCGCACCGGGTGCGTGGCCCGCTGGACACCGCCGCGCTCGGGGCGGCGCTGCGGGCCGTCGCCGAGCGGCACGACGTGCTGCGCTGGCGGATCCCGCAGACCGCCGGCGTGCCGTACGCCGTCTGCGCCGAGCCGACCGACGTGGCCGTGCCCGTGGTCGACCTGACCGGCGGCGCCGAGCCGGAGGCCGAGCTGACCCGGATGCTCGCGGCCGGCGCCGCGCACCCCTTCGACCTGGCCACCGGGCCGCCCTGGCAGGTGACCGTCTACCGGCTCGGCCCGGCCGAGCACGTGCTGGCCGCCACCTGGCACCACGCCGTCTTCGACGGCTGGTCCGAACGGGTCTGCTACGACGACCTCGCGGCCGGGTACGCCCAGGCGGTGGCCGGCCAACCGCCGGCGCTGCCGGAGCTGCCCGCCCGCTACGCCGACTACGCGGTCTGGCGGGCCGAACGGGACCGGCTGCGCGGCGCGGCGGACCTGGCCTGGTGGACGGCGCACCTGGACGGCGTCCCTACGGTGCTGGACCTGCCCCGGGACCGACCCCGACCTGCCGTGCAGACCTACGCCGGTGCGGAGGCGGCCGTCCGGCTGCCCGCCGACACCGACCGCGCGGTCCGCGAGCTGGCCGAGCGGCGCGGCACGACCGTGGCGGCGGTGCTGCTGGCCGCGTTCGGTGAGCTGATCGCGCGGCTCACCGGCGGTGACGACCACGTGCTCGGCGCGATCGTCGCCGACCGGCGGCTGGCCGCCTTCGACGACGTGATCGGCTTCTTCATCGACACCGTGCCGGTGCGGGTCAGTACCGGCGGGGCGAGTTTCGCCGAGCTGGTCGACCGGTGCTCCGGGGAGCTGCACGAGGCCACCGCCCATCCCGGGGCGCCACTGGAACGGATCGTCGAGGCGCTCGGCGTCGGCCGGGACACCGCCCGCGCGCCGCTGGTGCAGGTGCTGTTCAACGTGCTCAACTTCGCGCCACCACGGCTGACGCTGACCGGGCTGACCGCCGAGGCGGTGCCGGTGCCCAAACCGGGCTCGCCGTTCGACATCACCGTCTACGTAATGCAGACCGACGGCCGCACCGGCGTCGAGGTGGTCTACAACCCGGACCTGTTCGACGCCACTCGTATCGACGACCTGCTCGCCGACCTGGCCGAGCTGGTGGGTGCGCTGGCCGGCGCACCGGACACGCCGGCCCGCGAGGTGGCCGCCGCGCTGCCCCGGCCGACCGTGCGGGTGCCGCAGCTCGGCGCGATGACGGTGGCCGGCGGCGACCCGCCGGCGCTGGTGCCCGCCGGCCCGGACGGACTCACTGAGACCGAGGAGCTGGTCGCGGGGATCTGGCGGGAGGTGCTGGAGCGCGACCGGGTGGGGGTGACCGACAACTTCTTCGACATCGGTGGGCACTCCCTCGCGCTCGCCGCCGTCCACGCCCGACTGACCACCGCAACCGGCCGGTCCATCAAGATGCTCGACCTGTTCCGCCACCCCACCATCCGGGCGTTCGCCGCCAGCCTCGACGGAGCCGCCGACCGCCCGGAGCTGGCGCGGGCCGCTCTGCGCGCCGCCGCCCGCCGCGGCCGTACCCGCCGTATCCCTCCCCGCCGCCCCGGCGGCACTGCGTGACGAAGGACGACCTGATGAGCAACCCGACCGCAGCCGACCTGCCCGACGAGGGCATCGAACCGATCGCGATCGTCGGTCTGGCCGCGCGCCTGCCCGGCGCGGCCGACGTGCACGAGTTCTGGCGCAACCTCATCGACGGGGTGGAGTCGGTCACCGAGCTGACCCGGGAGGAGCAGCTGGCCCGGGGCGCGACCGTGGAGGAGGTCGACGACCCGGGCTGGGTCAGTCGTGCTCCGCTGGTCGACGGCTACGACGAGTTCGACGCCACGCTGTTCGGGATGACCGGCCGGGAGGCGGAGCTGACCGACCCGCAGCACCGCCTGTTCCTGGAGTCCTGCCACACGGCGCTGGAGGACGCCGGCTACGACCCGACCCGCTACGACGGCGCGATCGGCGTGTACGCCGGCACCGGCGGCAACATCTACCTGAACCGGAACGTGCTGCGGAACCGGCGGGTCGGCGGCAACCCGCACTCCGCGGTCTCCATCGCCACCGGCAACTCGCCGAACTATGTGGCCACCAACGTGTCGTACCGGCTGGACCTGCGCGGGCCGAGCCTGACCGTGCACACCGCCTGCTCCACGTCGCTGGTCGCGTTCCACCTGGCCTGCGAGGCGCTGCGCAACGGCGAGTGCGACATGGCGCTCGCCGGTGGTGTGAACATCGAGCTGCCGCACGTCGGCTACCTCGGCATGGACGGCTTCACCTCACCCGACGGCCGCTGCCGCCCGTTCGACGCCGCCGCCAACGGCACGGTGTGGGGCAGCGGCGCCGGGGTGACCCTGCTCAAGCGGCTCTCCGACGCGATCGCCGACGGCGACGCCATCCGCGCGGTCGTGCTCGGCAACGCGATCAACAACGACGGCGCCGCGAAGGTCGGCTTCACCGCGCCCGGCATCGACGGGCAGGCGGCGGCCATCGCCCAGGCCGTGGCTATGGCCGACGTCGACCCGCGCACCATCAGCTACGTCGAGGCGCACGGCACCGGCACCGCGATGGGTGATCCGATCGAGGTGGCGGCGCTGTCCGCCGTGTACGCCCGGGACACCGACGAGCGGGGCTGGTGCGGCATCGGCTCGGTGAAGTCGAACATCGGCCACCTCAGCCAGCCCTCCGGCATCGTCAGCGTGATCAAGACGGTGCTCGCCATGGAGCGCGGGCTGATCCCGCCGACGATCAACTTCGAGACGCCGAATCCAGCCGTCGAGTTTGCCGACACCCCGTTCTACGTGGCGAACACCCTCACCAAGTGGGACACCGACGGCGGGCCCCGCCGGGCCGGGGTCAGCTCGTTCGGCATCGGCGGCACCAACGCCCACGTGGTGCTGGAGGAGGCGCCAGCGGCGTACCGCACGGACCGTCGGGTGCGCCCGGCGTACCTGCTCCAGGTCAGCGCGGCCACCCCGAGCGCCCTGGACGGGGCGGTGCAACGCCTCGCCGCGCACCTGGACGGCGCCGCCGACGCCGGGCCCGCGTACCTCGCCGACGTCGCGCACACCCTGTTCGTCGGCCGCCGTGCCTACCCGCACCGCCGCGCCGTCGTCGCCACCGACCTCCCCACGGCAGCAGCCGCTCTCCGTGCCCCTCTCCGCGGACCGAAACCATCGACCGACCGTCCAGCCCCGACAGTAGGCTTTTTGTTCTCCGGTCAGGGCGCCCAGTACGCGGGGATGGGCGCGCAGCTCTACGCCGAGCAGCCCCGCTTCGCCGCGGTCGTCGACGAGTGCGCCGAGCTGCTCCGCCCCGACCTGGGTCTGGACCTGCGCGACCTGATCCTCGGCCGGGATCCGGCGGCGGGGGAGAAGCTCACCCAGACCCGCTACACCCAGCCCGCGCTGTTCACCGTCGAGTACGCCCTGGCCGCGCTCTGGCAGGCCGCCGGGGTCCGACCGGCCGCGATGATCGGCCACTCCATCGGCGAGTACGTCGCGGCCACCGTGGCGGGCGTGCTGAGCCTGCCGGACGCGCTGCGGGTGGTCGCCGCCCGGGGCCGGCTGATGCAGTCGCTGCCCGCCGGCTCGATGCTCGCCGTCGCGCTGGACGAGTCGGTCGTCGCCGACCTGCTGCCCGACGGCCTCTCGGTGGCCACGGTCAACGGCCCGGGCACCTGTGTGGTGGCCGGCGAGACCGCCGCCGTCGAGGCGTTCGCCGCGACGCTGAAGGGCAAGTCGAAGGCGTTGCGCACGTCGCACGCGTTCCACTCGCCGATGGTGGAGCCGATCCTCGCCGAGTTCACCGCGCTGATGGGCACGGTCCCGCTGCGCCCGCCGACGGTGCCGTTCCTGTCCAACGTCACCGGCACCTGGATCACCGCTGAGCAGGCGATCGACCCGGCATACTGGGCGACGCACCTGCGTCAGCCGGTCCGCTTCGGCGACTGCGTGGCCACCCTGCTGGCTGCCGGCACGTGGCAGCTGGTCGAGTGCGGTCCCGGCCGGCAGTTGGCCAGCCTGGCCCGGATGCAGGTCGCGAAGGCCGCGCCGGAGCAGCGCTCGCTCACCCCGTTGGCCAGCCTGCCCGCCGCCGGGGAGAGCACCGGTGATCTGGCCGCCCTGCTCGCCACCGCCGGCGCGCTGTGGTGCGCCGGGCTTCCGGTGCGCGTCGACGCCGACCCGACGGCCCGCCGGGTGCCGCTGCCCACGTACCCGTTCGAGCGCCGCCGCTACTGGATCGAGCCGGACCCGGAACAGCCCGTCGCCGCCGCGCCGGTGGAGACCGGGCCGCGACCGCTGGCCGAGTGGTTCGCGGTGCCGGTCTGGCGGCAGGCCGCGCCGCTGCCGCCGTCCGGGTCGTTGGGCCGCTGCCTGGTCCTCACGGCGGGTCCGCGCGGTGACGCGCTGGTCGCCGGCCTGCGGGCCGCCGGTGCCGACCCGGTGCCGGTACGCCCCGGCGACGCCTTCGCCGCCATCGACGGTGGTTACCGGCTGCGCCCCGGTGTACGCGCCGACCACGACGCGTTGGTCGCCGCGCTCACCGCCGACGCCGCACCGCCGATCCGGCTGGTGCACGCGTTCACCCTGGACGCCGCGCCGACTGGCACCGACATCGCGGCGACCTGGGCCGCCCAGGACCTGGGCTTCTTCAGCGCCCTGCACCTGGTGCAGGCGCTCGCCGGCGCCGGGCTGACCGGCGAGGAGCACGTCCTCGCCCTGGACCTGCTCACCGCCGGCACCGGCGACGTGCGCGGCGACGACCTGCGCCGCCCGGAGCACGCCACCCTCGCCGGGTTGGCCCGGGTGCTCCCGGCCGAGCTGCCCGGGCTGGCGGTCCGGCTCATCGACGCGGACCCGACCGACGACGACACCAGCCCGCTGGTCGTCGAGCTGCGCCGTCCCCGGGAGCCCGAGGTGGCCCTGCGTGGCGGCCGCCGCTGGGTGGCCGACGTCGAGCAGGTGACGATCGACGCCGAGGGGGAGCCGGGCGCGCTCCGCGACGGCGGCCGGTACGTGATCACCGGCGGCCTCGGCGGCATCGGCATCACCCTGGCCGAGGACTTCGCCACCCGGGCGCGCGCGAAGCTGGTGCTGCTGGCCCGCTCCGGGCTGCCGGAGCGCGAGCGGTGGGACGACCACCTCGCCGTGCACGGCGATGATCGGGCCGGCCGGGCCATCGCGGCGATCCGCCGGATGGAGGCCGCCGGCGCCGAGGTGCTGGTGCTCGCCGCCGACGTCACCGACCCGGCCGACCTGCGCCGGGTCCGCGACGCCGCGACGGCCGCGTACGGCGGCGTCGACGGCATCGTCCACGCGGCCGGTCTGCCCGGCGGTGGGATGGCCGAGGTCAAGGAGCGGGCCGAGGCGGAACGGGTGCTCGCCCCGAAGCTCGCCGGCACCCTCGCCCTCGCCCAGGTCTTCGGCGACCTGCCGCTGGACTTCGTGGTGCTCTGCTCGTCCATCACCGCGGTGGTCGGCGGCTTCGGGCAGGTCGACTACTGCGCCGCGAACGCCTTCCTGGACGCGCACGCCCGCTCCGGCGCGGGCTGGCGGGCCCCGGTGCTGTCGCAGAACTGGGGTGGCTGGGCCGAGGTGGGCATGGCGGTGGAGACCGCTGCGCCGGCCGGGTTCCGGGCGGCCGGCCGCGACACGGTGACGAGCCCGGTCGACCACCCGGTGCTCACCACGAAGGTCACCGGGCCGGCGGAGACGGTGCTGCACGGTCTGGTCTCCGCCAGCACCCACTGGCTGCTCGACGAGCACCGGATCGGCGGGATTCCGGTGGTGCCGGGCACCGCCCACCTGGAGTCGGTGCGGGCCGCGGTGGCGTCCGCGCTGCCCGCTCCCGGCCCGGGAGCGGCCGTGGAGCTGCGCGACGTGGTCTTCCTGGAGCCGTTCGCGGTGCCCGACGGCACCGTCGCCCAGTACCGGGTGGAGCTGACGCGGGCCGACGACGGCGGCACGGACTTCGCGGTCCGGAGCCTGGCCGGTGGCCGACTGCGCACCCATGTGCGGGGCGCGGCCGGCTGGACCGACGAGCCGGCCCCACCGGCTGTCCCGGCCGTTCCGGCCGGCCGTCGGGTGGACGACGACGCCTCCTTCGGCCGGGGCAGGACCAGCATGCTCACCTTCGGGCCGCGCTGGACGGCGCTGGGCGAGCATCACCTGGCCGACGGCTCCGAACTGGCGGTGGTCGAGGCACCCGCCGCGGCCGTCGGCGACCTGCCCGACTGGGGCCTGCACCCCGCGCTGCTGGACGTGGCGACCGCGTTCGGCCGGGGTCAGGGCAGCGGCACGTACCTGCCGATGTCGTACGGCCGGATCGTGGTGCGGGGGCCGCTGCCGGCCCGGTTCACCAGCGAGCTGCGGCACCGGGCCGGCGACACCGACGAGGTCGTCGCCGCCGATCTGTCGCTGCGCGACCCGGACGGCCGGGAGCTGGTCGCGATCAGCGACTTCGTGCTGCGCCGGGTCGACCAGGGCGCGGTCACCGGCGGCCTGACCGGACCGTCCGACGCTGACGGAGGCTCTGCCGCGCCGACCACGACCGAGGACATTCGGCCGGTGGACGGCGCGGAGGCGTTCCGTCGCAGCCTCACCGCCGGCCTCGGCGCCCAGGTGGTCATCGCCACGCGGACGGTGGACGACATCCGCCGTCGAGCCGGGCGGGTCACCACCGGCAACCTCACCGGCGACGACGTGGTCGCCGATCCGGTCCAGCCCGGCGTCGGGGACGGCAGCGCCGCACCGGGCACCGAGCTGGAGAGCACCATCGCCCGGGTGTGGCAGGACGCGCTCGGGGTGGACCGGGTC
Source organism: Micromonospora sp. NPDC005163 (assembly GCF_053599835.1). Classification (NCBI taxonomy): domain Bacteria; kingdom Bacillati; phylum Actinomycetota; class Actinomycetes; order Micromonosporales; family Micromonosporaceae; genus Micromonospora; species Micromonospora sp. NPDC005163. Next base: position 17,963 of record NZ_JBSFYP010000028.1, on the reverse strand, counting down.
GGCCTCGACGACGACTTCTTCGCCCTGGGCGGCAACTCTTTGGTCGCGGTGCAGCTCATCGCGGCGATGCGCAGGGCGACCGGGGTGAAGCTGCCGATGCGCAGCCTCTTCGAGATCCCCACCGTGGCCGGGCTGGCCGCCCGGATCGAGGAGTTGCGCGGCACGACCACCGACGAGCCGGCCAGCCCGGCACCGATCCCCGCCATTCCGCGACTGCCCCGCGCGTGACGAGAAATCAGGACTGGAGAGCCATGAGCGACACGATCGCCACGCTGCCCGTGGTCGTCGAATCCGACGGCCGGGCACTGACCGAGCTGATCGCCGAGCGCCGCGCCGAGCTGCGGACCACCCTCGCCGACCGGGGTGGTCTGCTGTTCCGCGGCTTCGACGTGGGCGGGGTGGACGGCTTCGACCAGGTGGTCCGGGCGCTGTCCGGTGAGCCGCTGACCTACACCGAACGGTCCTCGCCGCGGCACGCCATCAAGGGCCAGGTGTACACCTCGACCGACTACCCGCCGGACGAAGAGATCTTCCTGCACAACGAGAACTCGTACCAGGCGCGCTGGCCGTTGACGCTGTTCTTCTACTGCATCACCGCGCCGGAGACGCTGGGCGCCACACCCCTGGCCGACATCCGACAGGTCTACCGGGAGATCGACCCGGCGGTACGCGAGGAGTTCGTCCGCCGCCGCTGGATGCTGATGCGCAACTTCCACGAGGACTTCGGCGCCAGCTGGCAGCACGTGTTCGGCACCGACGACCGGCCCGAGGTCGAGGCGTACGCGGCCGTCAACCGGATCAGTCTGGAGTGGACCGGCCGCGACGGGCTGCGTACCCGGGCGGTCCGCGACGCCGTTCACCACCGGCCCGGCTCGGACACCCCCCGCTGGTTCAACCACGCCACCTTCTTCCACGTGAGCAGCCTGGCCAAGGACATCCAGGAAGGCCTGCTGGCCATGTTCGGCGCCGACGGGTTGCCGTCGAACACCTACTACGGCGACGGCGGTGAGATCCCCGCCGACGTCATGGACCACCTGCGCGCCGCGTACCGGGCCGCCAGCGTCCGATTCGACTACCAGCGCGACGACGTGCTGGTGGTCGACAACATGACCGCCGCGCACGGGCGGGAGCCGTTCACCGGCGCCCGAAGGATCGCCGTCGCGATGGCCGAACCGCACACCCCCGACACCGTTGGAGAGCAGTGATGGCCGAAACGCGATTCCTGGTCGTACGCAACGACGAGGAGCAGTACTCCATCTGGTCGGCCGAGCGGGACCTCCCGGCGGGGTGGCACGACGCCGGCTTCGCCGGCACCCGCGAGGAGTGCCTGGCGCACATCGACACCGTCTGGACCGACATGCGCCCCCGCTCGATACGCGAGGCGAGCCGGTGAGCGCGAGGAGCACAGCGCAGCGGAGCCCCGCAGTCGCGAACGGAAGGCGGCAACGATGACCAGGGAGTGGACCTTCCCGGCCTCCTTCGCCCAGGAGCGGGTGTGGACCGCCAACCAACTCGACCCGGGTTCGCCGGTCTACAACGTCTCGGCGCCGTGGCGGTTCCCGGCCGGCGTCACCGCGGCGCAGGCCGTCGAGGTGCTTGCCCAGGTGGTCGCCCGGCACGAGTCGCTCCGTACCCACCTGCGGATGGTCGACGGCGCGCTGGTGCAGGTGGTCCGTGCCGCCGAGCCGCTGGAGCTGCCCGAGCTGGACCTGACCGGCCTGCCCGCCGACGAGCAGGAGCGCCGGTACGCCGAGACGATGACCGAGCTTGCCCGCACCCCGATCCCGTTGGACGCCCCGCCACCGTGGCGGGCCCGGCTGGCCCGCTTCGACGACTGGCTCCGGTTGCAGTTCGTGGTGCACCACGCGGTCTTCGACAGCCACTCCGCGGTGCTCTTCGACGCCGAGTTGGCCGCGTTCAGCCAGGCCGCGCTGACCGGCGCGCCCGCCGACGTGCCCGAGCTGCCCATCCAGTACGCCGACTTCGCCGTCTGGCAGCGTGACCAGCTCTCCGGTGACGAGCTGACACGCCAGCTCGCCTTCTGGCGCGAGCAGTTGGCCGGCGCGCCGGCGGTGACCGGCCTGCCGTTGGACCGGCCACGCCCCACCCAGCTCGGCTTCGCCGGCGACGAGGTGCGTTTCGACCTTCCCGAAGGGCTGCTGGACCGCGTCGGGCAGCTCGCCGCCGACGCCTCGGCCACCCCGTACATGGTGCTGCTGGCCACCTTCGCGGCGCTGCTGTCCCGGATCTCCGGCGATCCCGAGGTGGTGGTCGGGGTCTCCACCGCCGGGCGGGACACGGCCGAGCTGACCCCGCTGATCGGCATGTTCGTCAACCCGGTCGCGCTGCGGTGCGACCTGGCCGGCGACCCGAGCGTCGCCGAGCTGCTCGGCCGGATCCGTGCCGGCCTGGTGGACGCGATGGAGCACGGGCAGACGCCGTTCCAGCGGATCGTCGAGGTGGTCGCACCGCAGCGTGACCCGTCGGTGCAGCCGGTGTTCCAGACCGCGCTGAACTTCATCCCGGACTCCGGCCTGGACCCGGTGCCGCTGGGCACCACCAAGGACGACCTGGCCTTCGACATCACCGGCGGCACCAGCCGGCTGGTCTACCGCACCGACCTGTTCGACCGGGCCACCGCCGAGTCGGTCGTCGCCCGCTACCTGCGGCTGCTCGCCGCCGCCGTCGCCGACCCGGCGACGCGGCTGTCCGCGCTGCCCCTGCTCGACGACGCCGAACGCGACGTGCTGCTCACCTGGACCGGCACCGGTGGTGAGGTGGCCCCGGCCACCCTGGTCGCCGAGGTGGAGCGGCAGGCCGTCGCCACCCCGGCCGCGGTCGCGCTGGTCTGCGACGGCATGCACCTGAGCTACGCCGAGCTGGCCGCCCGGGCCAACCGGCTGGCCCGGCTCCTGGTCGAGCGCGGCGCCGGCCCGGAGAGCAGGGTCGCGCTGCTGCTGCCCCGCTCGGTGGAGCTGGTGGTGGCCATCCTCGCGGTGCTCAAGTCCGGCGCGGCGTACCTGCCCGTGGACACCGACTACCCGGCGAACCGGATCGGCTACCTGCTGGCCGACGCCGAGCCGGCGCTGGTGCTGGCCACCTCGCGGACGGCCGAGCTGGCCCCGACCGACGCGCTGGTGCTCGGTCCGACGACCGCCGCCGACCTGGACGGCGCCGACCTGACCGACGACGACCGGCGGTCGCCGCTGCGCCCGGAGCACCCCGCGTACCTGCTCTACACCTCCGGCTCCACCGGCCGGCCCAAGGGCGTGCTGATCGAGCACCGCGCGGTCACCGCGTACCTGGCCTGGGCCCGGGACACCTACCCTGGACTGGCCGGCACCGCGCTGCTGCACTCGCCGGTCTCGTTCGACCTGACCGTGACCGGGCTGCTTGGCCCGCTCACCGCCGGCGGCACGGTCCGGTTGGCCGGCATCGACACGCCGGCGGCCCGCGCCGGCGGCCCGCCCACCTTCCTCAAGGTCACCCCCAGCCACCTGCCGCTGCTCGACGACGCGCTGTCGCCCACCACCGACCTGGTGATCGGCGGCGAGGCGCTGGCCGGTGAGCAGCTGGCCGGCTGGCGGGGGGCCCACCCCGAGGTGGCCGTGATCAACGAGTACGGCCCCACCGAGGCGACCGTCGGCTGCGTCGCGGCCCGGATCGCCCCCGGGCAGCCGGTGCCCGCCGGTCCGGTGCCGATCGGCCAACCCACCTGGACGACCCGGGTCCACCTGCTCGACGCCGCGCTGACCCCGGTGCCGCCGGGCGTGGTCGGCGAGCTGTACGTCGCCGGGTCGCAACTGGCCCGGGGCTACCTGCGCCGGCCGGCGCTCACCGCCGAGCGCTTCCTGCCCTGCCCGTACGGGCCGGCGGGGGAGCGGATGTACCGCACCGGTGACCTGGCCCGCTGGCGGGCCGACGGGACGCTGGAGTACGTGGGCCGCCGGGACAACCAGGTCAAGGTCCGGGGCATGCGGATCGAGCTGGGCGAGATCGAGTCGGTGCTGCGTGCCCGGCCGGACGTGGACGAGGCCGTGGTCGTGGTCCGCGCCGACAGCGGCGAGCCGACGCTGGTCGGCTACCTGGTCGGCCGGGTCGACGAGGCGGCGCTCGCCGCCGACCTGGCCCTTGAGCTGCCCGCGCACCTGGTGCCGAGCGCTCTCGTCCGGCTGGACGCGCTGCCGCTGACCCCGAACGGCAAGCTGGACACCGCCGCGCTGCCGGCCCCGGCCGCCGCCACCTCCGGCGGCTTCCTCGCCCCGCGCACCGACGCCGAGGCCCTGGTCGCCGAGATCTACGCCGAGATCCTCCAGTTGGAGAAGGTCGGTGCGCTCGACGACTTCTTCGCCCTGGGTGGCAACTCGTTGCGCGGCATGCGGGCGATGGCGCGCATCCGCGCCGAGGTGGACGTGGAGTTGCCGATGCGGGCGCTGTTCAGCAGCCCGGTGGTCGCCGACCTGGCCGCCCAGATCGAGCAGCGGATCGCCGCCGAGCTCGACGAGCTCTCCGACACCGAGGTCGCCGCGCTGCTCGCGGCGGAGAAGGACACCCCGACATGACCGACGTGAAGGACCCGGCCCGCGACGCCGCCCGACAGGCGCTGATCACCCAACGGCTGCGCCGCCGGTCGGGCGGCACCCCCGCCGCGCGGATCATCCCCCGCCCGCCGGACGCCGAGGTGCCGCTGTCGTACGCCCAGGAGCGGGTCTGGTTCATGGATCAGCTCGCCCCCGGCGAGGCGGCGTACCACATCGCGGTGCCGCTGCGGGTGCGTGGCCCGCTCGACGTGGCGGCCCTGCGTCGGGCGCTGGCCGACCTGACCCGGCGGCACGAGTCGCTGCGCACCCGGTTCCCGGCCGACTCCGACGGGCGGCCCACCGCGGTGCTCGACGACGCGGTCGAGGTGCCGCTGACCGTGGTCGACGCCGCCGACGAGGCCGCCGCGCGGGCACTGGTCGACCAGGCGGCGGCCGAGCCGTTCGATCTGGCCGACGGGCCGCTGCTGCGTGCCCTGCTGATCCGTCTGGCGCCGACCGAGCACGTGCTCTTCCTCGGCCAGCACCACATCGTCGGCGACGGCTGGTCGGTGGACGTGCTGTTGCGCGACCTGATCACCCGCTACCGCGACAGGGAGCTGCCCGCCCTGCCGGTGCAGTACGGCGACTTCGCCGTCTGGGAGGCGCGGGAGCTGACCGGGCCGAGTGCCCGCCGGCACCTGGACTGGTGGAAGGGACGGCTGGCCGGGATCACGCCCCTGGAGCTGCCGCTGGACCTGCCCCGGCCGGCGACCCAGACCTACCGGGGCGACTTCGTCGAGTTCACCCTGGACGCTGCCGCCACCGAGGGGCTGGCCGCGCTGACCCGCTCCTACGGCGGCACGCTGTTCATGACCCTGCTCGCCGCGTACCAGGTGTTCCTGGCCCGGCACGCCGGCCAGGACGACTTCGCGGTGGGCGCCTCGGTGGCCGGCCGGTCCGCGCCGGAGCTGGAGAACGTGGTCGGCATGTTCGTCAACATGCTGCCGCTGCGCGCCGAGCTGGCCGGCGACCCGACCTTCATCGAGCTGCTGGGGCGGACCCGCCGCGCGGTGCTGGACGGGTTGGAGCACGCCGAGGTGCCGTTCGCCCGGGTGGTGCACGAGCTGGGCCTGCCACGCGATGTCAGTCGCTCGCCGGTGTTCCAGGCGATGTTCGTGTTGCAGAACTACGAGATGGGCCGGTTCGACGGGGTCGCCGACGACGGCGGGGTCGGCTTCGAGTGGCATCCGATGGAGCTGCGCGCCACGCGCTTCGACTTCGAGCTGCACGCCGTCGAGACCGGCGACGGGCTCTGGGGCAAGCTGATCTTCAACACCGACCTGTTCACCCGGGCCACCGTCGAGCGGATGGCGCACCGGCTGACCACGCTGCTGCGCGCCGTGGTCGCCGCACCGGACCTGCCGGTCTCCGCGCTGGACCTGCTCGCCCCGGCCGAGCGGGAGCTGTTGGCCGGGTGGAACGACACCGCCGGCGACTTCCCCCGGCAGCAGACGCTGCACGCCCCGATCGAGGAGCGGGCCGCCCGTACCCCGGACGCGGTGGCGCTGCGGTTCTCCGGCCGCTCGGTGACGTACGCCGAGCTGAACGCGGCGGCGAACCGGGTGGCGCACCGCCTGCGCGGCGCCGGGGTGGGCCCGGAGACCCTGGTCGGGGTCTGCGCGGAACGTTCGGTGGAGCTGGTCGCCGGCCTGCTCGGCGTGCTCAAGGCCGGCGGCGCCTACCTTCCGCTGGACCCGGAGTACCCGCCGGACCGGCTGGCCTTCATGGTCACCGACGCCGCGGCGCCGGTGGTGCTGGTGCAGGAGCACCTACGCGACGTGCTGCCGGCGACCGACGCGAGCGTGCTCGCCCTGGACGACGAGTCGACCTGGGCCGACCAGCCGGTGACCGACCCGACTCCGGCGGCGGACCCGGCCAACCTCGCGTACGTCATCTACACCTCCGGCTCCACCGGCCGGCCCAAGGGCGTGCCGAACACCCACCGGGGCATCGTCAACCGCCTCGACTGGATGCAGCGCACCTATCGGCTCGGCGCCGACGACGCCGTGTTGCAGAAGACCCCGGCCAGCTTCGACGTCTCGGTCTGGGAGTTCTTCTGGCCCCTGCGCGAGGGCGCCCGACTGGTGCTGGCCGAGCCGGGCGGTCACAAGGACGCCGGCTACCTGCGCGACCTGCTGATCTCCGAGCGGGTCACCACCGCCCACTTCGTACCGTCCATGCTCACCGTCTTCCTCGCCGAGGACGGCGTCGGGGCGGCCACCGCGCTGCGTCGGGTGATCTGCAGCGGCGAGGAGCTGCCGCTCGCCGCGGCCCGGGACTTCACCGCCCGTTTGCCCGGCTGCGGCCTGCACAACCTGTACGGCCCCACCGAGGCGGCGATCGACGTCAGCGCCTGGACGTGCGACCCGGCGCTGCTGGCGGAGCTGACCAGCGTGCCGATCGGCGCGCCGATCAGCAACTTGAGGCTGCACGTGCTGGATGCCCGGGGCAACCCGTGCCCGGTCGGCGTCGCCGGTGAGCTGCACATCGGCGGCGTCGGGCTGGCCCGGGGCTACCACCGCCGGCCGGCGCTGACCGCCGAACGGTTCGTGCCGGACCCGTTCGTCGCCGAGCCGGGCGCCCGGCTCTACCGCACCGGCGACCTGGCCCGCTGGCGCGTCGCGCCCGGCGTGGCGGCTGGCGGGGTGCTCGAGTTCCTCGGGCGGATCGACCACCAGGTCAAGCTGCGTGGGCTGCGCATCGAGCTGGGCGAGATCGAGAGTGCGCTGCGCGCCCAGCCCGGGGTGACCGAGGCGGTGGTGCTGGTCCGCGAGGACACCCCCGGCGACAAGCGGCTCACCGGGTACCTGGTCGGCGCGGCCGAGCACGACGCGGTCAAGGCGGCGTTGAAGGAGACCCTGCCCGAGTACATGGTGCCCGCCGCGTTCGTCACCCTGGACGCCCTGCCGCTGAGCCCGAACGGCAAGCTGGACCGCAGGGCGCTGCCCGCGCCGGTGGTCACCCGCGCCGCGTCGGTGGCGCTGGTCGAGCCGCGCGACGACACCGAGCGGTTGCTCGCCGGCATCTGGTCCGACGTGCTCGGGGTGGCGACCCTCGGCATCGACGACGACTTCTTCGATCTGGGTGGGCATTCGATGCTCGCCACCCAGGTGGTGGCCCGGATCCGCAAGGCCGAGCACGGGGGACGGCCGGTCGGCGTGATGGACCTGTTCCAGCAGCGGACCATCCGCGACCTAGCCACGTTCATGTCCGGCGACGGTGAGAGCGACGGGCCGCGCCGGCTGCTCTACGAGCTGACCAAGCCGATCCCGGCGGCGCAGCGGGTGATCACCTACGTCTGTGTGCCGTACGGCGGCGGCAGCGCGATCGTCTACCAGCCCCTCGCGGACGCGCTGCCGGCCGGGCACGCGCTCTGGTCGCTGGCCATCCCGGGTCACGACGTGGGGCTCACCGAGGACGCGCTGCCCTTCGACGAGCTGACCACCCGGGTCGCCGAGGAGATCCTGGAGCGCGTCGAGGGCCCGCTCGCCCTGTACGGGCACTGCGGCGTCGGCAGTGCGATCGTCGCCGAGGTGGCCCGCAAGGTGGAAGCCGCCGGCCGGGAGTTGACCGCCCTCTACATCGGCGCGATGTTCCCGTTCGCCCGTCCGAAGGGACTTTTCGCGGCGGTCCGCACCCGGCTGGAGAAGCTGCGCAGCAACAAGCACTACGCGAGCTGGCTCAAGTCGATGGGGGTGGACACCGACGAGCTGGACCCGGAGCAGGCCGACCGGATCATCAGCAACATGCGCGCCGACTCCCGGGCCTCGGAGGAGTACTTCACGGACCTGCTCGACCGGCGCGCGGAGAAGCTGCGCGCCCCGATCATCTCGGTGGTCGGCTCGGAGGACCCGGTCACCGACTACCACACCGAGCGGTACGCCGAGTGGCAGTTCCTCAGCGACCGGCTGGGGCTGGTCGTCCTCGACCAGGCCGGGCACTTCTTCCTCAAGTACCGGGCCGAGGAGCTGGCCGAGATCGTCACCCGGGTGCACCCGGCGCTCGTCGCCGGCGACGTCGCCGCGCTGACCCCGCAGGCACGCGGCGAGGATGCCGGCTGGGCGGTGGCCGACACCACGGGCGTGGACGCCCGCACCGGCCCGGAACAGCCGGTGGTACGGCCGAGCATGGCCCGGTTCGTGGCGGTCACCGCCGGTCAGTTGGTCTCCACCACCGGCTCGGCGCTGACCGCGTTCGCCCTGCCGATCTGGCTGTTCACCCGCACCGGCTCGGTGGCCAACCTGGGCCTGCTCTGGGCCCTCGCGCTGGTCTGCGGCGTGCTGATGCTGCCGGTCGCGGGCGCGATCACCGACCGGGTCAGCCGGCGAAAGATCATGATGGTCGCCAGTTGCAGCGCCGGCTCGATCCAGCTGATCCTCGCGGCGCTGCTCTGGACCGACAACCTGGCGCTCTGGCACATCTACGCCCTGGTGGCGCTGAGTCAGGTCGCCGGATCGTTCCAGCGGATCGCGTTCCAGTCGGCCGTGCCGCAGCTGGTGCCCAAGCGCTACCTGGGCCACGCCATGGGCATCACCCAGCTCTCCAACGGCTTCGGCATGCTGCTCATGCCGGTCTTCGCCGCGGGTCTGCTGGCCGCCATCGACCTCAAGGGCATCCTGCTGCTGGACGTGGTCAGCTACCTGGTCGCGGTGGTGACCCTGTCGGTGGTCCGCTTCCCCGACCTGCTCGGCTGGCGGCCCAGGGAGCGGCTGCTGGTGGCGATCGCGAACGGCCTGCGCTACTCGTGGCGCCACCGCGGCTTCCGCCTGATGCTGGGCTACTTCGCGCTGGGCAACATCTTCCTGGCCCCCGCGCTGGTGCTCACCACACCGCTGGTGCTCTCCTTCGGCAGCGCCACGCAGGTGGCCCAGGTGGCTCTCGCCGAGGCGCTCGGCGCGGTCGCCGGTGGCGTACTCATGTCGCTGTGGGGCGGGCCCCGGCACCGACGCATGATCGGCGTGCTGATCGGCAACATCGGCACGGCGGTCGGCTGCGTCCTGGTCGGCCTGGACGCGTCCGTCGCGATGATCTGCGTCGGCGCTTTCTGGCTGGCCATGTCGATGACCACCGCGCAGTCCATCTACGCCACCATCGTCCAGGTCAAGGTGCCGCAGCGCTTCCACGGCCGGGTGTTCAGCCTCAACCAGACCATCACCTGGTCGACGCTGCCGATCGGCTTCGCGCTGCTCGCCCCGGCCGCCACCGGTCTGTTCGAGCCGATGCTCGCCCCGGACGGGGCGCTCGCCGGGTCGGTGGGCGCGGTGATCGGCACCGGTCCGGGCCGGGGCATCGGCTTCGCGTACGTCTGCTTCGGCGCGGCGCTGGTCCTGATCAGCCTGGGCGGTTTCGCGATCCGGCTGCTGCGCCGTTTCGACCTGGAGGTGCCGGACTCGCTGCCCGACGACCTGATCGGCGCGCAGGAGCGGGAACGCCGGCTGGCCGCCCGCGCCACGGAACGCGAGGAGGAGCGGGTGCCGGTCGGGGTGTGACGGGTGCGGGTGCCACCGCGGTGCCGCACGGCACCGCGGTGGCACCCACCGCGTACGAGATCATCTTCGGGATTGGCCGGACCTCCCGAGCTGCGCCGTGGTACGAGTCCTCGGTGAATCCTGATGGCCGCGGCCGGCCTGCGGGCAGCCCGCCACCGCGCGACCGGCTGGTGGCACGCGCGAAAGCAACTGCCGCTCGGGTTCGGGGCCGAGGTGGCCGGGCGGGACGACTGCGGCTCAGTCAACTGGAAGTCGCCCTGGTCATCTCGGTACAGGCAGGACTCGCCGCGGCTCTGGCCTGGTCGATAGGGCACGATCTGCTGGGCAACCCCGCGCCGATCTTCGCCCCCTCCGCTGCGGTGGGCACGATCGTCGCCTCACTCGGGCAGCGCGCCCACCGCACGGTCGAACTGCTGCTCGGAGTCGGGCTCGGCATCGCCACCACCGACTTCCTGCTGTCCTTTCTGGGCACCGGGTTCTGGCAGACCGGATTCGTCGTCGGGTGCGCCATCCTCGCCACGCTGGTGCTCTTCGGACGCAGCGGGGCGGCCGTCGGCCAGGCCGGCGGCACGGCGGTGCTGCTCGCGACCCTGGCGCCGGCCCAGAAGGACCTGGAATGGCCGCGCATCGTTGAGGCGATGGTCGGCGGAGCGGTGGGTCTCGTGGTGGTCGCCTTGCTGATTCCGCTGAACCCGATGCGGATCCTCGACCGTGACGCGGCCCCGATCTTCCACTGCCTCGCCCGTCAGTTGCGGGAGGTCTCCGCGGCGCTGACGACGAGCGATCAGCAGCGGGCGGTTCGCGCGTTGGATGCCCTACGCGCCATGGGACCGGACCTCGACCGGATGCACCAGGCACTCAGCGGCGCCGAGGAGGTCGTCAGCCTCGCGCCGGCCCGTTGGCTGCGCCGTCAGGATGTGGAGCGGTTCGCGCGTGCGAGCCAGCAGATGGAACGGGTCATCGAGCACAGTCGGGGAGTGGCCCGCAGGTCAGCGCTGGCCCTGCAGTACAACGAACGGGTTCCTCCCGACCTGCCCGCGAGCGTCGGACAACTCGCCGACGCCGTCGAGTTGCTGCGCCGTGAGCACCGCGCCGGGCGCCCCACCGAGAAGACCCGGCACGCGGTACGCGCCGCCGTCTTCCAGGCTGGCCGAGCCCGAGCCCAGAGGGTCGACGAATTCGGCGACGCGGTGGTGACCCAGGTGCGTACCGCCGCCAGCGACCTCCTTCGCGCCACCGGGTGCGACGCGACAACGGCGAACGAGGAGGTACGCGACGCGGTGCAGCGGGGCGAGGAGTCCGTTCGAGCGGGTGGTACGCCGGAATGAGTCACCGGGTCGACGCCCACCCGGTGAAACGCTCGACCAGGTCAGCCGGCGGGATGCCCGGTCCGGCGAGCTGACCGGCGGCCGCCTCGCTCAGCGCCGCGAGGTGGGCCAGCAGCGCGGCCCGGTCGGTCCGGTACTCGGCGAGCAGGCGCAGCTTCGCGGTCGAGCACGGCCAGGCGATCCCACACGCCTGACAGCGCCAGGTGGGCCGCGAGGGGAGGTGGTCCCGGCGGCGGCTCACACCGTCACCCGCCGGGGTACGCCCGCCCGACGACGGCTGGTCGGGGCCGGCAGCGCCGTCAGCCAGCGCACGCCCGCGGGCATCAGGTACAGCTCGCGGCGGGCCACCGCGTCGCCGTTCGGAGCCAGCTCGTAGCACTCGATCCACAACCAACCGTGGTACGTGTGCCGGTCGGCCAGGACACGAATCACGCGCACGGTCACCGCCCGGACGAACTGCGGGCTCGCGTCGCGGGTCAGGTGCAGCAGGTCGCCTGACCTGATCGTCCCTGCTGCCACGGCTTCCCCTCCGCCTCCATTGGTGGACGGGGGCCCGGCCTCGGTGCTCGCCGCCGGTTCGGCCGGGCCCCCGCTACGGGCGCGCGCGCCGGGCTCCTGTCGCCTCCACCGCTCGCGCCGTCTACACAGCACCCTGCCGAGGGTTGCGTGACAATCACACAGCGTTAGATGATTTCTCCGGTACGTTCCATTGGCCCCCGAAGGGACGCGGGCATGAACCACGCATTCGTCGCGGCGCTCGCCGAGGCGTGCGAGACGGCCGAGAGCCTGGCCGATCGCGTCGGTCTGCACCCCAAGACCGTGGCCCGGTGGGCCAACCCGGACGCATCCCGCAGACCCGCCATCGTGCCGAGGTAGCGAAGATTCTCCGCAAGGATGTGCTGGACCTGTGGCCGGACGTGCTCAACCGCCGGGAGCCGGTGTGGTTCCGACCGTCGGTCGACATCGAGCGTGAGGCGGTCGCGCTGCGGGCGTTCCAGCTCGCCTGGGTTCCGGGCCTGCTCCAGACCGAGGCGTACGCACGCGCCACGCTCGCCTGGGAGGCGCTGATCCCAGCCGAGATCGACGAGTTGGTCGCGGCGCGCATCGACCGTCAAGCGATCTTGACGCGCGAACGTGGGCCCCTGTTCGTCGCAGTGCTGGATGAGGGAATCATCCGTCGTCCGGTTGCTGGCGGCCGGGCGCTCATGGCTGCCCAGCTCGCTCACCTCGTGGCCTGTGCCGACCTGCCGAGCGTTCAACTTCACGTCGTGCCGAGCGAGGTGACCGCCTACCCGGGGCTCAACGGACCGTTCACGCTCGCCGAACTGCCCGACGGGACGAGGGTGGCGCATGTGGACAGTCAGGCGCACGCGCAGATCGTCGACCAGGCGTCGGAAATTGTTACGCTGGAGCGACGGTGGGAACGCATCCGGGGCGAGGCCCTTCCCCGTGGGCGGTCCCTGGACCTCCTGAAAGAAGCGGCAGCCTCATGGACATGACCGGCGCGCAGTGGCGTAAGAGCACGAAGAGTGGCAGCAACGGCGGTGACTGTGTGGAGGTCGCGGACAACCTTGCCGGCGTCGTCCTGGTCCGCGACACGAAGAACCGCGACAGCGGCACTCTGGTCTTCGGCCCGATGGCGTGGCGGGCGTTCGTCGCCCAGGTCAGCGAGCGGCCGTAACCGCATCCGGGCGTACCCCGAAGTCGCCGTCGGTCAGGGTGACGCGCACGCACCATTCCGGTGTCGCACGATTGCACGGACCTCGGGATGGCGCTGTGTCACGGGTCGAGACAGTCGCCGCGTATCCGGATCTGCCGGGGGCAGTGATGTTCGGAACCCCGTAAGGTGCGGCCAGTGAGGTGGGAGGCACTGGGGCAGTGGGGTGAAGACGCCGCTCGCATCGAACCGCTCGCTGGCGGAGTAGCCAACGACGTGTGGAGCGTGCGCGTCAACGGGCGCCTCGCGGTCGGTCGTCTCGGCACCAGGAGCGACGCTGATCTCGCATGGGAGACCGGTCTCCTGCAACACCTCGACGGTGCGGGTCTGACCGTGCCGGTGCCGATCCCGACTACGGACGGCCGGCTGTTCGCCGACGGTCTGGTGGTGATGACCTACCTGGATGGCGGACCGCCCGAGACGCAGGCCGACTGGCGTCGCGTGGCCGGCATGCTGCGCGAGCTGCATCGGTTGACGCAGGGCTGGCCGCAGCGCCCAGGCTGGCGATCGTCGACCGACCTCCTGCACGCCGAGACCGGGACGAAGATCGACCTCGGCGCGATGCCCCCGGAGGGGGTTGCTCGATGCCGGGCAGCGTGGGCGCGGCTGATCGGACGTCGGACATGCGTCGTCCACGGCGACCTCAACCCTGGCAACGTCCGGATGACCGAGAATCAGGTCGCGCTGATCGACTGGGACGAGTCGCACGTCGATGTCCCCGACCTCGACCTCGTGCTGCCCGACAATGCCGCTGGCCTCGACGACGGCGCGTACGACATCGCCGCGCAGGCGTCGGCCGCATGGGAGGCCGCGGTCTGTTGGGACGACGAGTACGCAGTCAAGCGGCTCGCCGAAGTCCGAGCGGTCTGAGAACGCGTTCGAGGAGCGGGGTTGTTGGCGGTCGAGTCCGCATACGCCGACCACGAGCACACGGTGCACGAGGGCCTGCGCTTCGTGCAGCTGACACCACCCGGCTCGCTGACGGTCTCTGCTGCCGGGCGATGGCGCCCGTGGGTGAGCTCCCGTCAGGGGGCGGCTGGTCGGTGGGCGGGTTGGAAGAGTTCGACGAGATTGCCCGAGGGGTCGGTGAGCAGGATCTGGCGTCCGCCGGGGCCGGCGATGACGTCGCTACGGAACGACAACCCGGCGCTGCGGAGTCGGTCGATCTCGGCATCCAGGTCGTCAACCGTGAGGTGGATGCGGTTGCGTCCGGCGGTGGTGGCGTCGTCGGGGGTGGCGCGGGCGCCTGAACTGGCTGGGCCGGACACCAGCAGCCGCAGCGGGCCGCGTACCACGTCCGCGAAGGCTGGCCCGGCACTGGTGTTCAGGGCAAAGCCGAGATGGGTGGTGTAGAAGTCGACGGCCGCCTGAACGTCGTCGACGATGTAGCGGACGCTGGCGTACTGATCGGACGCTTTCACAGCTGGTCTCCTTCAGGATCGCATGCGCTGAGGACGGGCAGCAGGTGCCTGACGCGGGTCTCGATGTCAGCCGCGATGCGCCGGAAGGCGAGGTAGCCAGCCCGATCGGTGCCGCCGGTGGCGGCGGGATCGGGAATGCTCCAGTGCATTCGCCGAGGCTGACCCGGGAAGTCGGGGCACGCCTCACGGGCTTTGTCGCACAGGCTGATGACGTAGTCGAACCGTCGACCGGACAGGGTGTCCCAGTGCCGGGGGCTCTGGCCGGTGATGTCGATGTCGAACTCCTCGCGGAGCACCCGAACGGCGTTGACGTCCAGGTGCGGCTTGGGCCGGCTACCGGCACTCATCGCCTCGACCTGGCCGTCAGTGGAGTGGCGGAGCAGGGCCTCGGCGATCGGTGAGCGGGCGCTGTTGCCCGTGCACAGGAACAGCACGCCGACGCCGGGCGAGCGTTTCAGATCAGCTGGGGACACACCTGGCGCGACGTGCTCCCGGGTCAGCGCCGGGTGCAGGGCCGCCCCGGTGTCGGCGAGTGCGTTCGCGCAGCGGTCCAGATCCAGGTGGTAGTAGCTGTCGCGGCCGTCGAAGCTGCTTCGGGCGGCCGTGACCAGCCCGCCGTCGCGCAGCAGCCGCAGGTGGTACGAGACCAGGTTCTGCGGCTCGCCCACCAGCGTCACCAACTCTCGGACCCGATAATCGCTGGCTGCGAGCTCGGTCAGCAGCCGCCAGCGCAGCGGATGGGCGGCCAGGCGTACAAACGCCGGGGCACCCTGACTCGACAGCGTCACGACTGTAAGTTACATCAAACGGGTGTGATGCATCAAGCAACTCTGATGAGGTGACGTGGATGGAGGAGGTGGGATGGCCTCCGAAAGCCATTTCCTACCCGGATAGGGCAGCGAGTGAGTCCACGTAGATCAGCGCGAACGCCGGGTGAGAGATGGCACAGGCGATGCGAGGCAGTAGCGGGCCGGCGCCGCTGTGCCCGACGAGCACGACATGCGTTTCGGTCTTGAGGCACGCCAGGACGTGGCCACCGCGTCTGCGACGCCCCGATGGTGGCAAGGCCTGCCAGTGACGGCAGGGGTCAGATCTGGAATCGTGACGTCGTCACCGGCCGGCGCCACATGCGCCGCGACTCCCCGCCAGGTGGGCGTCCGAGAAGTACGGGAGCAACCTTGGTCACCCACCGATCGCTCGATCTCATTGCTCATGCGACACGACTCACCTTGCATGTGCGGTGGCCACCCGCTGGTGGCATCCCGTTCTGCCGCAGATGGTGCGGTGCGTCCGAAGGTCGTACCCACGTCCTACGGTGGGCCAATGGACTGGAAGATTGAACTCATCCCGGTTCCGGTGATCGACGTCGACCGGGCCAAGGCGTTCTACCAGAAGGTGGGCTTCAACGCCGACCAGGATCACAGGGTGCACGAGGGCCTGCGGTTCGTCCAGCTGACACCACCTGGCTCAGCCTGCTCCATCGTGATCGGCGAGGGCATCACCGACAAGATTCCCGGCACACAGGAAATCCAGGTTGTGGTCGCCGACGCCGAGGCAGCGCGTCGGCAACTGCTAGACGCCGGCGTCGAGGCCAGCGAGGTCGAGGTGCAGCCATGGGGCAGCTTCGTCTACTTCGACGATCCTGACGGCAACAGGTGGTCGCTGCAGGCGATCGAGTCACGCCCCAACGGCTGATCGGCGGTCATAACAGTCCTGGTAGCGCATTGATTTGTAGCCGCTGAGCGGGCGTCGGGGGCCGCACCTGCGAGACTGATAAGTCAGCCGGCCGCTCGTCGTTCAGGTAGTCGATGAGCGTGCTGCTGCTCGATCCGGCGGCTGCCACGCCGTCGACTCTGTTGGATGTCGTCGTTGTGCTGCCCGCTGATAGGACTGACGGAGCAGCGGGGTGAATTGAGGGTAGCCAGGACGGTGTCGCCGGCGGTCAGGCAGCGTGGCGGGCGCGGCGGCGGGCTCGGATGAAGGCTGTATCGCCGCGCACGCGGCCCCACCAGGACCACGGAACGCTGGTCATGTACCGGCCGATCGACGCGAAGACCTGCGCGGCGTCGGCGTCGCGGCCAGTGCGCGCCAGCCCGTACGCCAAGAAGTTCGCGTCTTGCCACGACCAGGTCGCCTTGTCGCCGTGCAGGTCTCGGTCGTAATGGCTCAGGCAGGCGTGCACCATGGCCCACTCAAATGCCAGCGCCCAGTCCGAAAGAGACCGGCGGCTGCATCCGGATCTCATGGGTTCTGTCGGGTCGGTTCTTGGAGCAGACTCGGCGTCGGTAGCGGCTGGCGGGTCAGCACTCTCCGGATCTGACCCGTGCGAGGTCTTGCGGCAGACCGTGCGCCCGCTGGTCGTGAGGAGATGCATCACTGCTGGGATGACGTGCCCCTGTACGTGTGGGTGAGCACTGGACCATGAGATCGTCGGCTGTCTCCTCCGCGCTGCTGCTTGATGTTGGTGGAACCGTGGGAGCGAGGTAGCGATGCTGTTCGTGGGTGATGACTGGGCCGAGGACCACCACGACATCGAGATCGTGAACGAACAGGGCCGTCGGTTGGCGCGCCGGCGTCTGTCGGAAGGATTGGATGGCGTCACGCGCCTGCACGCTCTGATCGCCGGCGTGATGCCGAAGGAGTGGGCCGAGCTGCCAGCCTCCGATGCTGCCGCTCGGGTCAAGATCGGGATCGAGACCGAACGCGGTGCATGGGTCGCCTCGCTGGTGGCCGCCGGTTATGAGGTCTTCGCGATCAACCCGATGTCCGCGGCACGGTACCGGGAGCGGCATTCCACGTCGAAGGCGAAGAGCGACGCCGGCGATGCGCATGTGTTGGCGGAGATCGTGCGCCTCGACCGCGATCACCACCGCCCGATCGCCGGGGACTCCGACGACGGCGAGGCGATGAAGTTGGTCGCTCGCAGCCACCAAAGCATGATCTGGGACCGGACCCGGCACGTGCTACGTCTACGGAGCGCGCTACGGGAGTACTTCCCGGCCGCGTTGACCGCCTTCGACGACCTCGACGCGCCTGACGCGCTCGCCGTCCTGGCCGCGGCACCCGATCCCGACCGGGCCGCGCGACTGTCCACGGCCAGGATCAGCACGGCACTGCGTAAGGCAAACCGTCGTGACGTCGCGGTCAAGGCGCTGCAAGTCCAGACCGTCCTACGGGCGCCCGCGCTACGGCAGCCTCCGGCCGTGCAGCAGGCGTTCGCGGCCATCGTCGCCGGTGAGGTCAGGCTGATCGCAGCGCTCAACGCGGAGATCGACGCCCTGGGCGAGGTGGTGGCAGAGCATTTTGGTCGGCACCCGGACGCTGAGCTCTACACCAGCCTGCCCGGCCTCGGTGTGGTCCTCGGTGCTCGGGTGCTGGCCGAGTTCGGCGACGACCCCAAGCGTTACGCCGACGCCAAGGCGCGCAAG